>CADAWW010000114.1 GCA_902791675.1 uncultured Bacteroidales bacterium | reverse complement strand
CGGTCGAAGGGACGGCCAAACACCACATCGTTGGTCATACCATATGTCATTACCACAATGAATGGTAAAGCCTTACCATCGGCAATCAGGTTATCCATGATAATGTTGGCTTTGCCCTGATTAGGCCATGTAGTCTCATTCTCACCCCATCCGTGTTGCAAATAGAGTACAGGATAGCGCTGTTTCTGATTCTTGTCGTAACCGGCAGGAGTATAGACATAGGCAACACGAAGTTGGTCACCTTGTACCTTGCTGGGGAATAGAATCTTCTGTACATTACCATGCTCTATATCTGTGCGCTCAGCGTAGAAAGCTTCATCATGAGCCGGCACTTCCACACCACTCATCCAACGGGAACCTCCATAGTAGCTGTTGGTTCCCGGGTCAATCACCTGAGCACCGTCTATAGATAAAGTATAATAATGGAATCCTTCGTCTTCAGGCAGGAGGGTAGTACCCATCCATGAGCCGTCTTTTTGCTTTTTCAGCACTGTTCCTCCCATTCCTCCGCCATGTCCGGCTGATGCAATAACATACTTGGCACCGGGGGCATTTACATGGAAACGTACATAACCCTGTGAGTTTACCTGGGGATATTGCTGACGGGGTTGGCAGGTGGCAGAAGGCTTGAAGTCCTCCTTGATGTCTGGATTATCAGTTGATGGGATAAAGTCACGGATTACCCTATATACGTTCTTAGGCTTGTAATCACGGTCAAAGGGTAGGGGATAGTTGTTGGCTCCCAGCCAGGAGTCGCGGTCACTCAGGTTCCAGAAGGTAACGCAGTCCACTTTGTCGGCATGACGGCGCATGACGCGGAATAACGCAGCGTACTGTGCTTCCTGCAACAGTTTCTGATCGTTGGTAACCTGCACGCCCTCGTTTCTGCTGAACCGCAACTGTCCACCCATCTCCTGATTTACGCGGATGTCCAGTTCCGTAACATGAATGTGGTCCACAATCTCAGCATATTTGCTAACGGCAGCCTCCATTTCTTCTTCGGACGGACCATAGATATTGTAGTGTCCCTGCATACCGATACCGTCGATGGGGACACCGGCAGCCTTCATGTTCTTAATCATCTCGTAGATGCGGTCGCGCTTCACGGGGTCACATTCGTTATAGTCGTTATAGAATAATAGCGCCTTGGGGTCAGCTTCGCGTGCAAATTCAAAAGCCTTGCGAATAAACTCATCATTGCCGCAAATCTTGTAGAAGGTACTTTCGCGCAAAGGCTGATCCTCTGCACCAGGTCTTCTGCTGCCATCGGTGATACACTCGTTGAAAACATCCCAGCAGTACACCACATCCTTGTAACGGTTTACTACAGTATGGATATGTTCGCGCATACGCTGGTATAAAACCTCTTTAGTCACCAAATTGTGTTTCTTGTCATAGAACATCCAGTCGCACATCTGATTGTGCCACATCAGGGTGTGTCCGCGTAATTTGATACCGTTCTGTCTGCAGAAATCGGCTATTTTGTCAGCGCGTTCCCACGTCCATTTCCCTTCTTCGGGGTGAACAGACACCGGCTTCATGTCATTTTCAGCTGTCATACTACAGAACTCTTTCTTGACCAGAGCAGCCTGGTCAAGGTCAGAGATGTTACGCTGGTTAACAGCTACGCCAATCATAAAATAGTCTTTGTAGGCATCTTTCAACCCTTTTTCATTAGGTTGTGCATTAGCTACAGTGCAAACAGATAAGACGCATAGTCCCAATAACAGAATCTTCTTCATATTTGTGTTAGTTTAAAGATTATTAAATTGCAATCTAATTTCCTGCAGGTTTTTCTGTATACCCTGATGGGGTTAGTGGCCAGTAGAATTGTTGCCAGTCATCTGGCTCGGAAGGAGTGAAACCTGGCCATTCATTACGCAGGTAGTCTGTTAGGTTTATACCCAGTTTCTTCATCCCTTCAATAATAAGTTTGCTTATTTCAAATGCGCCAAAAGCATTAGCGTGCGTATTGTCTTTCAGTTCGGTTTCCTGACCGGGGAAGGTGCCCATAGGGTAATGTACCAGCAAATGTTTGCTTCCTTCTTCTCCCATTGCATTAAAGAGTGCTGTTGTCGCAACGGTCAGATCAATGAGCGGAACGTTCTCGCGTTCTGCAATGGTACGTATGGCAGCAGGATAGTCACCATGCGTAGGTTGCGCCATACCATTTTGAAAATTCCTGCGTTCTGTGGGAGTAACAAAGATGATGCGGGCACCCAGTGGGCGTAGCTCATCAATAAAGGTTTTCAGGTTCATTGAGAAGTTATACCATGCACCGCTACCGGGGTGACGGTCTTTCTCATCGTTGTGACCAAACTCGACGAGAACATAATCATCTTTTTTCAGTTCCTTCTTTATCTTCTCTAACCTGTTTTGCTTAATGAATGAGGTGGTACGCAACCCACTCATAGCAAGATTCTCTACGGAAACTTTTTCGTTAAACCAGAATGGGAACATCTGCCCCCAACTGGCATAGGGCTCACCATCTTGGTCGGTAACGGTGCTATTGCCGCAGAGCCATATTTTACATGCAGGTGTATTCGGTTCGATGCGAATACGACTTACGGCAGGCGATTCTCCGTTAAACTCTAATGTCAGTTTGTCGTCCCAGTTCATTTCGCCAATCTCGCGTCTGTGAAGCCCTACGGTCTTTTTGCCGTCAATATATGGTGTATGAACATTCACGTTGAACGTAACATCGCGCAACTCACCTTTACGAGTCACCATCTTATCCACAACCATTCTACGTGTCTCACTTCGTAGGGCTGTAATACCGGCATAATATTTGCTGCCTAATGTTACGGTAACCTTATAATCCCCCTCAGGTACCTTCACCGAGAAAAACATGGGTGCCTTCTGATTCTTTGAAAGTTCCACAGTCCCACAATCATAACCATAGCCCAAACTGTCTGTGTATGTTGGCTGGGGTTTCGTCATATCAATGTCATAAACCGAAGAAAGCGCACTCAGCAGTAAAACTGTTGTAATATGAAAAATATTCACCATATTTTAATAGTTTATGGTTACAAAAGTACAATTTAGTAAAAGAAGAACAAAATAATTGACCATTTATTTTCTTTTCCAAAAGAAAGTCTTTAGGATACGTGTGTCTCAAAGGTGGTGGTAGCTGACAATGTGACATAATTTTTGCCATTTTGCCATTTGGCACAGGCTTTGTTTTAATTGTTATGAGTTAAAGGCTCAAAATATTGAATAAGTAAAAATAAAAAAAGATAAAGTTATGGGAAAGATTATTGGAATTGACTTGGGTACCACAAACAGTTGTGTATCCGTATTCGAGGGCAACGAGCCCACAGTTATTGCCAACAGCGAGGGCAAGCGTACAACACCCTCTATTGTTGCATTCGTAGATGGTGGCGAGCGTAAGGTTGGTGATCCTGCTAAGCGTCAGGCTATCACAAACCCCAAGAAGACCATCTTTAGTATCAAGCGTTTCATGGGTGAGACCTATGACCAGGTGCAGAAGGAAATAGCACGCGTACCTTATACAGTAGTACGTGGTGACAACAACACTCCACGTGTTGACATCGACGGTCGTCAATATACTCCTCAGGAAATCAGCGCTATGATTCTTCAGAAGATGAAGAAGACTGCCGAAGATTATCTGGGTCAGGAAGTTACAGAAGCTGTCATCACAGTTCCTGCCTACTTCTCCGACTCTCAGCGTCAGGCTACCAAGGAGGCTGGTCAGATTGCTGGCCTGGATGTTAAGCGTATCGTGAACGAGCCAACAGCAGCAGCCTTGGCATACGGTGTTGACAAGGCCAACAAGGACATGAAGATTGCCGTATTCGATTTGGGTGGCGGTACATTCGATATCTCTATCCTGGAGTTCGGTAGCGGTGTGTTCGAGGTGCTCTCAACCAATGGTGATACTCACCTGGGTGGTGACGACTTCGACCAGGTTATCATCGACTGGATGGCAAACGAGTTCAAGAGCGAGGAAGGAATCGACCTGAAGCAGGATCCTATGGCATTGCAGCGCCTGAAGGAAGCTGCCGAGAAGGCTAAGATAGAGTTGTCAAGCTCTACTACCACAGAAATCAACCTGCCCTACATCACTGCTGTAGGCGGTGTGCCCAAGCACTTGGTTAAGACACTGACTCGTGCAAAGTTTGAGCAGTTGGCCGATAGCCTGATTCAGGCTTGTAAGGTTCCCTGCCAGAAGGCTATGCAGGATGCAGGTCTGAGCAACAGCGATATCGACGAGGTAATCTTGGTAGGTGGTTCAAGCCGTATTCCTGCCGTCCAGAAGTTGGTTGCCGACTTCTTCGGTAAGGAGCCCAGCAAGGGTGTTAACCCCGATGAGGTTGTTGCCGTAGGTGCTTCTATCCAGGGTGCCGTATTGGCAGGTGACAAGAGCGACATCGTCTTGCTCGACGTAACTCCTCTGTCAATGGGTATCGAGACCATGGGTGGTGTAATGACCAAGCTGATTGATGCCAACACAACTATTCCTTGCCATAAGAGTGAGATATTCTCTACCGCTGCCGATAACCAGACAGCCGTTACCATCCATGTTCTTCAGGGCGAACGTCCTATGGCCAGCCAGAATAAGAGCGTTGGTCAGTTCAACCTGGAAGGTATCGCTCCCGCACGTCGTGGCGTTCCTCAGATCGAGGTCAGTTTCGATATTGATGCCAACGGTATCCTGAAGGTGAGTGCCAAGGATAAGGCTACCGGTAAGGAGCAGGCTATCCGTATCGAGGCAAGTTCTGGCTTGAGCAAGGAGGAGATCGAGCGTATGAAGGCTGAGGCTGAGGCTAATGCTGAAAGCGATAAGAAGGAACGTGAGAAGATTGACAAGTTGAATCAGGCCGACAGTATGATTTTCCAGACAGAGAACATGCTGAAGGAGAGCGGCGACAAGCTTTCTGCAGACGTTAAGTCTGAGGTAGAAGCTGCCCTGAACAAACTGAAGGATGCTCACAAGGCTCAGGACATTGCCGCCATCGATGCAGCAACAGCAGAGCTGAACAATGCTGCCCAGAAGATGTATCAGGCTGCTCAGCAGGCTGGTGCTCAGCCCGGTGCTGGTGCAGGTTTCCAAGGCGGTCAGCAGGCAGGTCCTCAGGGCGGTCAGCAATCCGGTCCCGACATCCAGGACGCCGACTTCGAGGAGGTGAAGTAAAGTGCAAGCAGAGAGTAATGTTATGCTGGCATGAACATTGCCGAGGCACAGCCTTTATTCGACCGAAAATCAAGTAAAATAGGTTACCAACAATAATCAGAAAAAAAACCGTGTAGCTCAACGAGTTGCACGGATTTTTTTTTATGTAAAATAACGGATTATCGGACGATTTCTTCGATAGTTTTACGCTTCTTACCCTTGGGGGTATCTGCGGCATATCCTAATGGAATAATTACGGCAGGCTCTTCGTTATCAGGAAAAGCAAATAACTCCTTACATAGTTGTGCATTGAAGTTACACACCCAGCATGTAGCCAGGCCCTGCTCTGTGGCGGCCAGACAAAGATGTTCAACTGCTATGGCAATATCAATATCGCCATGGTGTTTCCCGTCTGCTCTAATCCATTCCTCGTCATGCAGAATAGAGGCGATGATGTACATGGGAGCTGTATTGAACCAGTCCCTATTATAGCATTGTTGTAACTTGGCTTTTTCTTCATCATTGCTGATGATGCGAAAATGCCACGGTTGTCTGTTTACTGCAGAAGGAGCATACCGTACACACTCCAGAATGTAATCTAGTTTCTCTCTTTCTACGCTATGGGACTGATAATCCCTACAGCTGTATCTTTGTCTGACCAAATCTAAAAAAGACATATTCCTGTAAAAGTCATTGTTAATTTGGGAACAAAAATAATAATATTTCCGTGATTATATGTATTTTTGCGGATGGAATTAATTGTTTTTATATAAAATAAGGAAATAGCATAGAAAATTTTACATCAGATGACGATGGCGGCATCTGATAATCGTAAAGGTCGACCAATATCACAGTCTGAAAAAATGAAAAGTATCGTTAAACCGACTGCAAAGGATATCATAGATTATATGGAGTCGTTGCAAAATAACAGGCAGCGAGAGGTGCTGATGGGCTTTTTCAAGACAGGTCCCGGCGAATACGGAGAGGGCGATGAATTCTTGGGCCTGAAAGTGCCGCAGACACGCGAGGTAGTAAAGGCCGCCTCAGATACGCCCCTAAACGAGATTCCTGCATTATTGATGTCTCGTTGGCACGAAGTGAGGCTCTGTGGGCTGTTGATACTTGTATCACAATTCGAAAAGGCTGCTTCAAAGCGATTAGTACATGACACCGAAGCTATTAGAAAACGCGACGATATACTGACGTTGTATCTGAAATATGCAGATAAGGCCAATAACTGGGATCTGGTAGATATGTCGGCTCCGAAGATTCTGGGACATTGGCTGCTGTTGCCGACCATGTCGGGCGATGGTACTATTGACTATAAACGTAAGGTGCTTGATGACTTGGCGCAGAGCAGCAATCTATGGCGACAGCGTATGAGTATGGTATGCACATGGAAGACTATACAGCAGGGCGATGCCTTGTGGTGCCTACGCTATGCAGACATTCATTTGCATCACCCGCACGACCTTATGCACAAGGCGGTAGGGTGGATGTTGCGTGAGATGGGCAAAAGAGTCTCAATGGATTTGTTGCGCGACTTCCTGCGTCAACATGCTCATGAGATGCCGCGCACAACTCTAAGGTATGCCATAGAGAAGATGTCTGAACAGGAGCGTAAAGAATGGATACTAATAAACATTATTATAAACCCTAAAAACTCATTACTTATGAACTACAAAATTGTTGATGTGGAAGGTATTGGCAATGTATATGCCGAGAAGTTAATTGCAGCTGGTATTGAGAGTACCGATGCTTTGTTGGAGAAATGTGCAAAACCTGCCGGACGTAAGGAATTGGCCGATGCAACCGGTATTTCTCCTAAGTTGATTCTTACTTGGGCAAATCACACCGACCTGATGCGTATCAATGGTGTCGGCCCTCAGTTCTCTGAGTTGTTGGAGGCAGCTGGTGTTGATACCGTTAAGGAATTGCAGCACCGTGTTCCTGCTAACCTGCAGGCTAAGTTGGAGGAGGTAAACGAACAGAAACATTTGGTTCGCCGCGTTCCTGCTCTCGCCGAGGTAGAGAAAATGGTTGCTCAGGCAAAGGAACTGCCTGCAGTAATGGAATACTAACAACAAACCGCACATCTTATGAAATTATCAGGAAGAAGAGAGAGTACCAATGTTGATGACCGCCGTGGTATGTCGGCTGCCAAGATGGGTGGCTTAGGTATTGGCGGTGTCGTTATTGCGCTTTTAATGACATTCCTTACTAAAGGAAGCATCGGACTGGAAGATATTGTCAGTAACGTTGGTATGATGAATGTCACCGAGCAGGCTGAGGGCGGACGCGAGTTTACTGCAGAGGAGCAGGAACTGGCCAAGTTCTCGAAGCAGATTCTGGCAGGAACAGAAGATGTGTGGACCGAGGAGTTCAAGAAACTGGGACGTACCTATGAGCCTCCCAAGATGGTGCTCTACACTGGTAGTGTTCAGACAGCTTGTGGAAACGGTCAGAGCAGCATGGGCCCGTTCTATTGCTCAGCGGACCAGTGTCTGTACATCGACCTTTCTTTCTTCTCTTCTATGAAGCAACAGTTAGGAGCTGATGGTGATTTTGCCTATGCATACGTCATTGCTCACGAGGTGGGACACCATGTAGAATACTTGTTAGGTTCTTTGGGTAAGGCGCACGAACAGATGTCCAGAATGAACTCTACGGACGCTAACAGGGTAAGTGTTCGTCTGGAACTCTTGGCCGACTTCTATGCCGGTGTCTGGGCTTACCACGATAATAAGATGTTCGGCAGTATAGAAGACGGTGACTTGGAAGAAGCTATCCGCTGTGCCCAAGTTATCGGTGATAATTACCTGCAGGAGAAAGCCCGTGGTTACTCACAGCCTGAGACCTTTACTCATGGCACCAGCAAGCAGCGTATGAAATGGCTGAAGCTAGGTCTTACCACAGGTGATATCCGCAGAGGCAACACCTTCGAGTGCAGCGACGCAGAACTCTGATTACTGTTTAATGAAACAAATTTTACGGCTACGTGTAGGAAATATTTTTTCTACGTGTAGCCGTAAATTTTTCTACATGTACCGGTAAAAAGTGCTGCTTTAATTCTGGTAGTATAATAAAGCAAAAGAAATATTTTATAAATATTGTAAGGTAATCTGAAGGTTACCTCATTTTTTTGTATCTTTGCAGGCGAAATATAATCTCTTAATCAAAAATACACAAATGAAGAAAGGAATTATTATTAGTTGTTTGCTGGCAACGATGTCGGTGGCAGGATACGCTCAAAGCGTTGTCGGTAAATGGGTAACAGAAGGTGGCGAATCTCAGGTGGAGATTTACCAAAGCGGCGATAAGCTGAATGGCAAGATTATCTGGCTGAAGTCAGGTGACGGCAAGCTTGACAGTAAGAACCCAGACAAGAAACTTCAGAGCCGTAAGCTGGTAGGCACCAATATCCTGACGGGTCTTACCAAGAAAGATAATAAATGGGAGGGTGGTAAGATTTACAACCCCAAAAATGGTAAGACCTACAAGTGCTCTATGTGGCTGGAGGGTAACGAACTAAAAGTCCGTGGCTACGTGGCAATGTTCTTCGAAACCCAGACTTGGACAAAAAAATAAACTCCAGTTACTCGTCGCGTTCGTAGGTGGCGATGTTGTTGGAACTTTCCTGCACATCCACTTTGTAGCAGTGGGGAACACGGTCGCAAATCCAGCGGGCGATGTTC
>CADAWW010000113.1 GCA_902791675.1 uncultured Bacteroidales bacterium | reverse complement strand
GTTCCAGGCCACGTTGGCCATCACGCTCGATATTATCTTCTTGCCATAGTTGTTGCGGAAGTAGCGATAGAGTCGTTTGGCGGCCTCTGTCGTCCCAGCCACAGGTTTGGTGGCAATATTGGCATTCTCCATGTCGACGTCGATATTCACTACCTGATAGGCTTCTCCGCCGATGGTGAGCGTGCCGTCTGTCTGATTGTACATCATGGTTCCGGCTGTCGCGGCACTGATCTGCTTCGTGCTACCATCGTCATTGGTCACCGTGATGGTCTGGGACGTTGTGGTGATAGCCAAAAGCACCGCAGGAAGAAGGGTAAACAGTTTTTTCATCTAACTTGCAGTTTCTGAGTTACATTGCCTTTCCTGACGAGATACATACCTTTCTGAGGCGTTGCGCCCGCAGGCATTTTCTGACCTTGGAGGGTATAGATAGCATCAGCATCATCGATACTGATTGTTCCGTCGGTCTGGATGCTGCGGATGCCGGTTGTCTCATCGTTGTTTGAAAAGTTCATCGAGGCAAGATGGCTTAGCGCGATGGTTTTCGACTCATCGGTATAGGCATTGCTGGCGGTCAGCTTATCGCCACTGAAGGCTAGGCTTAGTCCCACAGCCGTCAGCGAGGTCTTGGTTCCGTCCGTCTCGACGATGGTCAGATAATAATAGTCTTCGGCATGGATGGTCACCATGCCGAAGAGGACTATTATTAATAGGAATACTTTTCTCATTGAAGAACGATTTTCTTCACAAATATGCCTGCGCCACAAATTACCAGACCACCAGCATTGCGTAACTGCTCTATGTCGGCGTCGGTGAGAACGGTCTTAATGCTGGTCTCAGAAGGATCGGGCGAAGCGTTGCCGTCCTGACCCCAACTCTGTGTAGAGGGCAGAGCGGCCCAACTGCCATTTCCAAAGCGGATGTTGATATAGCCAACTGATGGGTCAACCTCGTAATAGAGCTTCAGGGTTGTGCCCGCAGATACCTGATTCCAGTCGTAGCCGCCCCAAGCAAGATCCTGCATGCCGGCAGCCCAGCTTCCTAAGGCAAAGTTGCCGCTCCAGATGACATCCTCAAGAACCGAGAGGGTGATCTTGGTGACGGTAAACCATGCACCGCAGATGACGAGGCCACCATTGGCTACCATCTCATCGATCATGGCCTGTGTGAGTGTCACTGTGAACTTAGTGTCATCTTCTGCCAATGGGTTCACGTCGAGTGTGCCAGGTAGTGCAGCCCATGAGCCGTTACCGACGCGGATCTGCGACCAACCTTCTACCCAGTTTGGTTTGAGATAGACGGTTAGCACCTGACCAGGTTTAACAGTTGACCAGTCATAACCACCCCATGCAAGTTCTTGCATACCGGCATTCCAACTTCCAATCTCGAAATTGCCAGCCCATATAACGGTTTCAGGAGCCTCACTGTACATCATGAACTTCTGGGTGACAGTAATGAAACTGTTCTGGTAGAGTTCGAGGTTACCGTCTGACATGCCCTCAGGAACGGTGAATGTCAGCGTGTTGCCAGAGATGGTGTATTCATCGTCGGCCAAGATGCCATAGCCAGGAAGAGTGACTGTTTCGATGCGGTCGAAATTCTCGCCGGTAATCACAATCACATCACCGACCTTGACATCTTTCTCCTTTGAGACACCAGTGATGGCAATCGTAGGCACGCTGATTTCATTTGTCGTGATGGCATCGCCAGAATAGAGTAACAGTGAAACTGCCCCGGACTTGGTCTCTGCAGGAACGGTAGCCGTTATCGTGGTGTGATCGTCAGAAACGGTAAAGTCGGCTGTCACACCGCCTGGGAAGATAACGCTCTCAACTGTGTGCAGGTTGACACCAACAATCTGAATTTGCTGTCCAAAGTCGGTTTTCTCTGTAATGCTACTTACAGAAGCCGTGATCACTTCCAATGGTGTTTTGAATTCTTCTTCCCAGTCAGCGCCATCATTGAATGACAGAGTTCCTGACTCGGCTGCCAGAGGAACAATAACACGTATTTCATGACGTGACACATAAGTGAAGTCCTCAGCCAGGACTGGCGCGCCAGATACACCTGAGGGGAATATCACTTCTGCAATATTATAGACATAGTCGCCTTTAATAGATATTTCGTCACCTGCGTTCAGCCCGGTAGTAGGTGAAATTGATGTTACTGTAATAGGCTCCAGAAAAGTGAGCGTGCCTACTGAGACAATCGTGTCGCTACCTGCTACGAGGCGGATCTTTCCAGGAACAGACTCGTCGGGAATATTGACGTAGATATTCTCGTTGTCAACCGATTTGAAAGCGGCTTTCTCAACTTCTGCACCTGCAATATTAATGATTTTTCCAGCTCTTTCCAAGGTGCCTCCAGGGAATACCACCTTGTCGACACTGTTCAGGCTGGTACCCGTAATGCGGATTTCCTGAGCACGTGTGGTGGGTGACGGTCCAAATGCAAGTAGGTTGACACCCGACTTGTTGTATGGATTAGTATCGTAGTCATCCTCGCTGCAGGCTGTCAGGGATAGCCCGACGAGGGCTACCACTAACAGGGCGAATACATTATATATCTTTTTCATACCTTTTGTACTTTATTATTTGTTAGGAACAATACGGATGTTGTCGATCTTGATGATGGGCGTACAGTCGGTTCCTTCGACACCACCACCATAGAGGGCTATCCAGAGACTGGCGAAAGATTCCTTGCTCATTTGACTGCCACAGAGCGTACCGTCGTAGCTGTAGACAAACGAGGCTGCCAGAGGGAGAGAAACGGTAATCCATTCGTCACCAGTGTCATAACTGCCGGTGACCGTCCAAGGACGATACAAGGCGCGCGGCACTGACTTGTCGTTCAGATAGGCGTTATCCTGTACATGAATGGCATTGCCGTAAGCATCTACGCCACCAGCACCAAACGTGGTCTTGTCAGTACCGGCAAATACAATCTGCATGGCACCACCCATCCAAGGATTGGTGGAAGGAATAAACATCTCGAACTTCATAGTCATATTCGACCAGTCTGACATGTCTACCAGGTCGTAGAGACGCGGATAAACCTTGAAAGTCTCAGGATCTTCCCAGTTGCCAGGCCAGTAGGCAAACGAGTGCCAACTCTCGTCAGGCCATCCATTGTCTGCAGTACCGGGACAATTTGAGGTTCCGCTACCAAACTGCCAGTAATTACCGGAAATACCCGTCCCGTCATCCACTGTCAATGTATGACCGTTCCATGCATGCATGTCAAGCACCACATCCGAAATGCTGTTAGGCGTGTCGAAGTCGAACAGCAGACCGCGATTATCCTTATACCAGAATGAACTTTTCGAGGTGCCATAGACAGAGGTGGCCACGATAGGACCAGAAACGGCACCATCTGGAATAATAATGTCAACAGACGTAAAATCTTTGGCAATATCAATCACTTTTGCGGGAATTAATGATCCGTCAGCTGCTGGGAAGGAAATACTCAGTGGTGTACCAGGATCATCAATGAAATAATTGCCTTTCAGTGTTTGTCTGGAACCTGCTGCGGCATACTCATTTGCTATGGAGTTGACAATAGGTGCTGAAATAATTACTTTGAAATCATAAGCGACCGTGTCTTTACTTGTTGTTACGAAGTAAATCTTGTCAGTCACCTCTCCAGGCACCTTACCAGGTATTGTTACAAAGAGTGTATTATCTGTCAATGTACTTTGATTGAGCGATGCTCTAAGGTCATTGAACCATATTTCATAAACACTACGCAAATTGTCGCCGATGATAGCCAATGTGCTACCAGGGCTTGCGCTGGTTACCAATTGACCATCAGTATATTGCGTGTCTGGTTCGTCATCCCAATTATGTATTTCAGACGACATACAGCGAATATACTTGACAGTGGGCTTTCCATCTGTTGGCTCAAACTTGTCGGGTTCGTCCTTACAAGAGGTCAACGCCATGGTGCTGATGGCAGCGACTGCCAGCAACAATCCTTTACTATATTGTTTAATCCTATTCATATCTTAAACCTTTTATTATTAGTAACTGTAAGTAGCACGAACATCAACATGCTGAGCTTCTGCACTTGCTGCGAGGTTGGGGTTGAATACCACATCACGTTCCGTCATCGGAATGGCAAAATACTTCTTGCCGGAGTCGGGATCGTCGCGCATGAGCTGCTCTACGAGAGGTGCAGTCGTATTATCCGGATACTTGGCGGTTGAAGGAACAACCCAATTGCCAGTCTTGTAATAATTCTCATAGATTTCATTGAGTGTACCGTTCCCGATAACATCACGTTTTTGAGCCTTCAGTTCATTGATGCAGAACTGTGGATTGTAATAGCTTACACGTACGAAGTCGTACCATCTGTCACCCTCGAAGGCTAGTTCCAAACGACGCTCTTTCCAAACATTGTCAAAGGATACGCTGGTCAATGCGGTCAGACCGGCTCTTTGACGAACGGCATTGATGGCATTGAGTGCCTCTGAATCGGTAGTAGAGGCGGTCTGAGGATTGCTTGGATTGCTGAGGATGACTTTCGCCTCAGCAAGAATCAGCATGACGTCAGCGACACGCAACAGCGGCGTTGCAAGGCTGTTGGCCATACGGGCCGCAGGATAACCAATACCTGCTGTATGGTCAGCATTGTTACCGTAGATGTGCTTAACAGGATAAGCACCTGTTGGACAAACGAGTTGTGGCTTGTCATTTCCTATTTCTACAGAGGGGTTGTATTCCTGATCATAAACAAAACGTATGAAGTCGAAACCACCCTTGTCTGTCCAGAAGTAATCATACTTATAACCAGGAAGCATCATGGTTGCCTTCAGACGGGCATCGCGATGGTTAAGCCATACATCAGGTGTCTGTTCCAGAACCTTGATGCCAAAAGCTTCTTGTAAGTCTGTACTTATACCTTTCCATTGTCCCCAACAGTCATCATCACCCATGCCCTTGGGCGCATAGTCGTTCTGCATAAAGCTTTGGTCTGTCCATTGGTTGTTGTTGGCATTCCAACGCCAGGAAATCAGACACTCAGGATTGATGTTGTTGGCCAGGCGGAACACATCTGCATAATTCGCCATTAGCGAGTGATTACCGTGTCCAAGACACAAACGGGCATATTCGACGGCTTTGTTGAGGTCGTCAGTGTTAATAGAACCGCTGATACCAGCCTTGGTCAGGTAAACCTTGGCCAAGAGGCCTTCTGCGGCAGCCTTGTCAATGCGGCCTGCCTGCATGGGGGTCTCAGGTAGGATTTCAATTGCCTTTTCTAATGTCATGATGATATACTCCATGACATCAGCCTTCTTCACTTTTGCGGCCGTGTTATAGCTGCCAGACTCAAGTTCTGCGGTGTTGTCGTGGATGATGGGAATATCACCAAAAGTCCGTTCAAGGAAGAAGTATGCCATAGCCTTCCACACCAGGCATTCGCCCATTGTCTGGTTTTTGCCGGCTTCTGAAGCACCCCCCTGCTTGATATAGTTGTAAACGGTGTTACAGTGAGCTACAACCGACCACAAAGAGTTCGACATGGCACCAAGTTCGGAGTCAGAACCATTCAGTGAGAAGTCCAAGTATGGGCTTGTACCAGGATAGTAGTTTCCGGATAAGACCTCACCAACATTGATAAAGTTTCGTGTGAAGTCACTCCATGGAGAACTGTACAAGTAGGATGTTCCAGAAAGACATTCTGTATCAGAGCCATAATAATTGTCGGCATTATAGTTGTCGATTGTTGGCTTATTTAGGAAGTCTTCACAGGAAGTGAGACCAAAGCCAATGATCGCAACAAGTGCAACGGTCTTTATATTCATGAATTTCATAATGCTACAGTGTTTAGAATGTTACGTTAATACCAAATGAATAGGTAGTCGGGGAGGGATAACGACCATTGTCGAGTCCGGCAACGAAGCTGGACTGGGTGCTGGTACCAACCTCAGGATCGTATCCGTCATATCCTGTAATAGTTACCAGGTTCTGGATGTTGACATTTACACGGAGTGTCTCCAACGAGAGTTTGCGAACCATCTTTTTGGGGAATGTATAACCCAAGGAAATGTTCTTAAGACGGATATAACTTGCATCTTCGATATAACGGTCGCTCCAGCGGTCGTTGTCATTGGGGTCGCCCATTGACATGCGGGGTAGAGAAGCGCCGGGATTGGCTATACGTACATTATTAATATCATCGTACCAATTCCAAATCAACTGGCCGTCACCACGGTCTACACCTGCAGAGTAGTCCTTGTTAGGATCGATTGGCACCAGACGGGTGGCATCAAGTACATCATCGAGTTGGTTTATCCAGGTGTTGTTCATGTGGGTAAGCTTGTACTTGTTGTAATTACCGACCTTGTTACCATAAGAACCGTTAATGAAGATATTCAGGTCGAAGTTGTTCCAACGGAAGGTGTTAGTCCAGCCGAAAGTGAATTTAGGCAATGGAGAACCGATATCTGTACGGTCGTATGCATCAATCTTTCCATCGGGCACGCCGTCAGGACCGCTAAGATCCTTGTACTTGATATCGCCTACCCATACGGTGCTGTTCTTTGCATAGACACCGTCTACGCCAGGATGAACAGGTGTGGGGGAATTCTCAATATCCTCTTTGGAAGTATAGTAACCATCACAAACGTAACCATAGAAACTGAACAATGAACCACCTACTTCTGTCTGCGATACTTGTGGCTCTTGATCACCCCATTGGCCCCAGCCTTTCAAGGTCGCATTGCCGGTTCCATCATTCAGAGCAACCAGTTTGTTCTTGTTAAATGAGATCTGGAACTCGGAGTCCCACTCAAACTTACCAACGATAGGATGAGTGTTCAGCGTTATTTCAAGACCTGTGTTGCGGATGGTACCATAGTTGCCTGAAGGGGCTTCGAGGGCGCCCATATATGCCGGGAGCTGAAGCCCCATCAGCATGTCTTTCGACTCCTTGCGATACCAGTCGATGGTCAGATTGACGCGGTTATTAAAGACACCAAGGTCAAGTCCTACATTAAATTGTTCCTGGCTTTCCCATTGAATGGCTGTGTTGGCAATGTTTGCTGGTCTGTTACCGGAACCAAGCGCCGAGGTCTGTGTCTTCAAGGCCACACCCCATTTATAAGCACCGATACTGGAGTTACCAGTTTGTCCCCATCCTAGTCGCAGCTTACCATTGCTGAGCCAGGTCATGTCTTTCATGAAGGATTCGTTATTGAAACGCCAACTGGCTGCAAAGGAATGGAATCCTGCCCAACGTTTGTTCGGACCGAAGTTTGAACTACCATCGTAGCGGTAGGTATAGGTAGCATTGTATCGGTCGTTGTAGCTATAAGTCCATCGTGTGAAGAATGAAGCCATGGAAGCCTCTCCGAATCCAGAGTCGACAGTGGGGTTTCCCGTGCCTAATTTGACGTTATGGACCTTATCGTTGGGGAGTCCGGTATTGGAGGCACTTAAATAGTCCCATGACGACTCCCAGGCTTCTTGTCCCACCATTCCCGTCACGTTATGCTTGCCGGCAAAGTTGTGAGTCCATGTTACATAGTTTTTAATCTGCCAGAACTTATTGGAGTTCTTCTGGGTTGAGGCTGTGTTGTTGTTCTGATGATAGGTTGCCAAACTGATAATAGGACGATAGCGGTCTGCCTTGCTCCAACCAAGGTCGAAGCCTAATTCTGTGTGCCACGTCAGATCTTTATAGAATTTGACATCGAAGAAAATGTTACCATTTAATTTCTGACGGTTTAGCTTGTTCTCGTTCAATAATGCTAATGCAATGGGGTTCGGGCTTGAAGAACCTTCATAAGAACTGGAGGCGTAGTTGCCGTCCATATCGTAGATAGGCAGGTTTGGCGTAGTGGTCAGAGAGTAGTTGATGATACCTTCTTCACCATCTGCCAGTTTCAGGTCATCATTAGAATCAGAGAAAGCCACATTAAGACCCATCTTCAGCCAGGACTTCAGATCGGCGTCAACATTTGCGCGGGCCGACAGACGATTGAATTCAGATCCGATAATGGTTCCCTCCTGCTTCATATAAGAACCACTGACGTAATAACGAACCTTGTCAGTACCGCCTTGTGCACTCACCTGATGCTGATGCATCAAGGCTGTCTGGAATACAGCATCCTGCCAGTTCGTACCTTTGCCAAGTAAACTCTTGTCGAGGAATATCGGGTTGGCAGTGGCTTCGCCGATTTCCACATAGGCATTATAATAGTCTGCATATTCACGTAAATCAAGGATGTCGAGTCGTTTTGTCTGGCGATTTAGGGCAATCGTTCCACTATAGGAGAACTTGGCTTCGCCGGCTTTACCATGCTTGGTTGTAATCAGCACGACGCCGTTTGCGCCCTGAGCACCGTAGATGGCAGTGGCAGAGGCATCCTTCAGGATCTCCATGCTGACAATATCCTGTGGGTCAATGGTAGATAACGGGGAGATGGTTGATACCGAACCGTTACCAAGGGCATCACCAAGTCCGTAATCATAGCCAGTCAGACCTTGGCTCTGAACAATCACACCATCAATAACGTACAACGGCTCTGCATTGGCATTGATGGTGGCTGTACCACGAACGCGGATTGATGAGCCAGAACCCGGAGCACCAGAGGTGGATACTGCACTGACACCGGCAGCGTGGCCTTGCAAGGCTTGGTCTAATGAAGTGATGAGAGATCCTTTAATGGCACTCTCACCAACGGTTGCAGAAGCACCAGAGATATC
>CADAWW010000112.1 GCA_902791675.1 uncultured Bacteroidales bacterium | reverse complement strand
CTTTCCCCTTCCGTTCTTTCAGAGATAATAGATACTATTCCCTACGAGATACTTACGGGTATCAGTCCCAGAGTTAAACGCGTATATTACCAGGAATAGCAGTTGGTTCTTATCCGTCAGATAACAAGAAAGAGCGCTCAGATTCGAGCGCTCTTTCCTGTTTTATTACCAGATGTCCTCTGGCGTATTCGGGTTATCGTAAATTTCCTTGGGGCACCATTCTATGTAGTCAAGGAACAGCTGCTTGTTGGGATTATCCTGCACACTCTTGAAACGCAGGTAGTAAACCCTGTCTGAATCAATATGCGTACGGAGCAGGATACGACGGGTGGTCTTAGCCAGTGAACGGCCCGTCTGGTTTCCTCCTGGGATTTCCGTAAAGTATTCGGGACCCTTCATGAAGCCATTGTTACGCATCTGCTTGTCCACCTCGGCATTATAGTCATCGTCGTCCCTGTCAACTTCCCATTTCAGCAACGGGTCGTTACCTCCCAATCCCATGTTAACGGGGATGCCGGCAGGGTAGAGGGCATCTTTGTTCTCTCCGAAGTAAACCTGGCAAATGCCTCTCCATGGACTTTCGGTAGACACACCCATTCTTATTTCGTAGGTTCCGGAAATGGGTACGGGAGGCAGACGCAATGTAACGTCATACATACCCTCGCAGAGCATTTCGTCAGCCTGATAGTTGGGCCAGTCCTGATTGATACCGTTCAGCAGGTAGAATATCATATCCTTGGTGTTGACGTTAATGTCGTTGAAGTACTGATATATCTCGTCTGCAGGGAACGAATAGCGATAGAAATAGCTCATGCATCGCAAGTCGTTGCTAATCATCTCAGGAGCAAATTCCCATACATCATAGCGCAAACGTGAGCGCATCAGTTCCTTACGTGTGTGGTTGTCGTAGGCCAGCACCTTGTCTATCGGGTAGATGATGGAGTTCATCAGCTTCACCATCTTGGAGTCGGCATCGGTCTGAATGAAAATACCTTCGTTTTCCGCTGTGCAAGACAACTCGTGGTAGGTACCTCTGCGTCCATTATCCAGTTCGGGGAAACGGTTCAGGTAAACACCCTTACTCTCGGCACTCTCCCAGGTACGGAGCAGACGGCGTTTTCCCATCGTAACATAATGGTTCCATACCGGAATGGTCGGAGCCTTGTTACGGCCCTTGGGGTTAAAGCCTTTCTCGTTGTAATGCAGCACCAGCTTATCCACCGGCAGACGGCAGGGAAGCAAGTGATAGGTCACAAACTGGTTAAGCAGATTGTTCTCGTTCTCGTAGTCCTCATCATTAATGGCATCGGGATAGAAACCCTGTGCTGCTACCCATTCCTTTACATCTTCGATGGTAATCTGCATCAGATCCTTCTTCAGGGTATTTACCCAGAAGTCATCTGTCTCAGCAAAGAGTGTAAAGCCGTATTTACGGTATGGCTGTGGTGGAACATACACGCTAAGGTTAGGCCACCAACTGTCGGTAATGGCACCGATCTTCACCAGTTTTTCGTATTCGTAGTCCTTAACGGCCGAAAGGCTGTCAATCAGTCCGCAGGCCTCAACCAGTTTTGCCATCACAAAGAACCCGCAGTCGGGCAATGTAGCATAAAGGTGCAGGGTACTTCCCAGTGTCTCGCTGGTGGGGTTGATGGCATAGCCTACTTCGTGGATAAAACCGTTCAGACATTCTATATCTCTGTTCCTGACAGAAACAGGGCATTTGCCGTCAATCCAACAAGAATCCGGGTCGTTCTTAGCATAGATAATGCTTATTTTACAATCCGCCATGGTGTTCAGGGAGAACTCCTCGTTATTGTCGGGGAACTCGCTTACGGTAAACATCTTGCGGTCTGCATCTTTACCGTCAATCAGGCTGTTCATCACTATCACGTAGCGGATAGAATCCCTGAGACGGTCGTTGGGGAAAGCTTCCCAATTGGGTTCAGGAATAACACCTTTGATGCACAAGGTATCCAGATAAAGCTGAATGGCAGCGTTGGTGGGTGCAAAACAAGTGTAGGCACCATAGGCCGTTAATAACTGATAGACAGAGGTTTCCGAGACATCACTAACCTTCTGTTCTTTGCACAAGCGAACATACTCACTGAATTGTTCATGATCTGTGAGGTAGCTTCCAATGGTACGCTCCTTAAACACATAGCGGGCCGAGGTGTCAATCTCCTCGGTACAACTGATGGCTAAAACAGCTACCAGAATTGGGATGGAAATTAGGTTAAAAACTTTGAATTTCATTATATAATGTTGTTAATTCTGCTGCAAAAATACACATTTTTTAATTAATGTCCTACTTTTGGGCTATTTTCTTTACAAAGATGGTCCCATTTCTGAATATTTGCTTACAAATGCATATTCCTTTGGTGGGGCCGGATAATTTTTGACCGTCCAAACTGTAATATTCTGTACTGAAGAGTTGGCCCGTAATATCGGGAGTCAGCTGCTGGACTTTATCTATGATTTCCTGTTCTTGCTCCATTCTGCCGTTTTCGCTATTCAAGTCAGTTATGTTAAAGCTGTCGTAGGTACTTAGCACATTGCTTTTGTTGATGGTGGGAATATTCATCAGACAGGTCATATTACCACCGTCCGGGTAACGGCCAAAGGATTGCTTGTCACCCTGGGCGTTATAACAGAGGGCATCAGCCCAACTGCCATTCTCGGCTTGGATGATAACAGCGCTTCCCTCCGTATTCTCCAGTTTGAAAGGTGCATGTAGCTGGCTTCCCTGTTCCCGTTTGGAAGCCCAGATAATCAGCGTCCCGTGTGCCGGAACGACAGTAGAAATACCTTTTCCGCCGTTTATCTGATACTTAGCCGGATTGTCGGGATCATCGCTCAGATACATGCCGGCAATATCAATATCCTGGTGCGTGGTGTTGTATAGCTCTATCCAGTCATCTTTCTTTGCGTATTCATTAGCATAGATGCTGTTGTTGGCGCTCACCTCGTTGATACGGATGGGCGAAGCTCCTGCGGCAGCATATTTTACGGGATTGCTGATGGGCTCGAACAGAGCGGTGTAAGAATCGTCCGCATCCTCCGTGAGTGTCAGCTGGTTGGTCCGGATGCATGTTGACTCATTCACCCATCCCGTGAATTGGTATCCTGCCGGTGCTATAGCCGTAAGCGTCACAGGAGCAAAGAGTGTGCCGTCGAAGCTGTTGCCCGGAACCGGCAGATTGTCCAGCATCAGCGAAGCCTGCGGGATATTGGCCTTGAAGCTCACCTTCATACCTGTTCCCAGGCCATAGTTGAGGCGGAGGGCATTGATGCGTGCCTGACGGCTGGAGCTGCCGGTCATGTTGCCTATCTGTTCATTATTGGAGGTCCAAGGCTGTTTGCCCTCAATGGCAAGAGCAGCTTCCACCAGTTGGCAGATACTGTCACTAATGCTGTTGCATCTTTCAGGGGTGAAGACACTACCGCCCAACAGGCAGTAGGCATTCACGAACTGACGCTGGAACTGCGGGTTCTTCTTCATGCCGTTGTATATCTGCAGCAGTTCATTGCCGTTATTGTTGTTGATGAGGCTCACACCGTTGTTGTTGCTCCAGCCCCAGTCCTGATCGTGCAGCACAAGGTGGAACTTGCCGTCGGGCAGACTGCGATAGCCCTTTACATTGTTATTGTTACAAATCCAGTCGGAACAGCCTATGTACGATATGGCGGCAAAGAAGTTTATCACCTCGTCCATATCCACTTTCTCTCTGATTTCGTTATAGACCTCATCGTCAGCCGCTCTTTTGCTCAGACTAAGCCACTCGCTGAAGGCATCTTTCGTTCCAGCCTTCTGGAAGTAGCCGTTGCTGTACTCAAAGGCATCCATCTCGTCATCGTCATAGCCATAGTTGGCGGTGCCGTTGTAGCGGTTGTTGGGCTCTCTGAGGTTCAGCATACCAATGTACTCTCCGTTGAAGAAAACGTGTACGGGCTGATAATCCTGTGCATCGATATAGAATCCGTTGCTGATGAGAATCTGCTGCGTGATGGCGTCTCTTACCCTGCCGTGAGCGTGCGAGTTGTTGTCGTTTCCGCCGTTACGGATCTGCAGCTGCTTGTATTTGTTGTAAGGCTTGTATCGGAAGAAAGGATAGTCGAAGCTGGTGGTACCTTCGTACAGCCTGCTGGCTTTCAGCTTGAACGACGAAGGTGCATAGTGGCGGCTCCATCCGCCGCTGATGATGAACTCGGCCTCCTGGTTGATTACCATCTTTCCTTCCGGTGTGATGTACTCAAAGTTCACCGGGCGTTCCCAGTCCATATTGATGTTCGAATTACCGTGATTCCTGCCGCTCACGCCGTTGGTGCCGTCGACGTAAACGCCAATCATGTCGTCGTACAGATTATCCGGATTGGTGGTGATGGCAAGAACGGGCAAATAGTAATCCTCGTCCTTATAGATATAGGAACGGGTGATAACCTGACTGGGCAGATAGCCCTTCTGGAAGAGTCTGAGCCTAAGGCTGGTGGTCTCGGCTATGTGGAAGATACCGTCCTTGCTTACCATACCGTTCCGGAGGGTTGGGGTAGTGCCGTCTGTCGTGTATCGGAGCGTTGCACCGGCAGGAACGTCCACTCTTACGTCAAACGGACTGGTGAACAGACGCGAATCGGTATCCGCCTCGGGAGCATTCATGCGGAACTCCGCAAACGTCTCGGTATTGTTCGCTTCCTCTGGTGTGGGGTCGCCGTTATATCCCCATTCGTCTGAAGTCAGATTCATCCTTGCCCACGAGCATCGTGCAATAGCCGTCGGATAGTCTATGGTAAGGAAAGGCTTGCGTCCGTCTTCGCTCAGGAAGAGCTGGCCGCCATCGATGTTCAGTTTAAACGGAACCTGCCTGGTTGCCTGGTCCCCGAATACGCCGTCTGCTGCATTGTGGTCAAAGAAGATACATTTGTAGTCATTGGGTCCTATTATGCCTAAGTCGGGCAGCACGAACTTCTTCAGGTCGTTGGCATCGTCGCTGATGTAAAGGTAACGCAGGGATATGCGTTTGTCCGACTTGTTGTAAAGTTCCACCCATCCGCCGTAGTTCCACGAATAGTCGATGGTCTGGTCTATGTTGGCCACATTTACTTCTGTCGCTATCAGCGAGGCAGGGATATCCGCCTCGACATCTCCTTCGTCGTAGGCATCCTCCGCGATGCTCATGCCCACATCATAGAAATGTCCTCCCCAGTTTTGCTGAATGTAGGTAGCTATCACATTTCTGCCCACCTTCAGGTAGCGTGCGGGAATCTCTATGGTTATGGGATTCTTGCCGTCGGTCCAGTTCGTCTGACTGTCTATCAGGCGGCCGTTCACATAGATAGAGTAGGCATCGTCGTGACAGACATTAATATAATAGGCCGTGGTGTTTTTTACCTCATCCAGATTAAAGTCACGCCTGATCCAGTAATTGGTATTGTCGCCTCCCTGCCAGATGGTCTTCACCTCTTTCATATAACCTTTGCTGCCGATAGGCATTTCGGCTTCAGCCCACATGCTGTCGTCAAAGTCGGCATCCGTCCAGCTGAGCGTCTCCACGCGTCCGTCAATCTTCATGTCTTTTATGCGCGTCCATGAATCCTCATCGCGGTAATAGCAGTAGTTGTAATACGAAGTGCCCACCCACAGTTCCTTTTGTTCCGTCTCGTCATAAAGCCTGATGTTCGATATGCTGACGGTAGTATTCTCTTCTTCTGTGGCTATGCACAATTCCAGTTTCAGGTCCCCGATGTCCGTACCTTTCAGACCGTTGCGACTTAACTTAAGGTTCCTTCCTGCCTCAAGCGTCATGGACATAGAATAGAACTCATTCCAGTCCTCCTCGTTTTCCGAAAGTTGCAGCTGCACCGATGCACGCTTGTCAGCCCGCAGCATCGCCTGAAACTTGTAGGTATGGCCCTCCTGTAGGGTGATGGGCGTCTTAAACTGCACCCTTCCGTTGCGAGGGGTAGAAACGGCGGTGGGCATACTTATGGTGTAAACGTCATTCTCCTGTGCTTCATACAGCTTGCTCCAGCCGTGAATGTCGCTCTCTACATTGGTGTAGTTTCCTGCGTATCCGCCTTCTGAATTGTACAGCAGTCGGGCTGTCCATGTCTGCTGGTAACCTAACGGCAGATCGCCTAATTCCTGGGCGACTGCCTGACAATTTATGATAATGCTTGCGAATAATGCCTTTACTATGTGATCTGTTTTCACTTTCCTATGTTCTTGTTCCTGTTTTGGGGATGGTTAAATGCTTATTTTCTTTCCGTTAACTATATAGATACCCTTGGGCAAGCCCTTCAGGGTCTTTGTCTGCCGTCTGACCTTCTTTCCGTCAGCAGTATATACGTCAAAGGCTTCTCCGTTGCCGTTGATGATGCTGATGGCGTCAGATTCTGTTACGACAAGTATGCCGTCAACATACAGGAAATCGTAGTTCTTGGCCTTGCCGCCACTGATGGTTACCGGATATTCTCCTATGGGAGAAGCCACAGTAGCCGTAGTCGTTGCCACCGGTACTTCTTCCAGGACACTCTCGTCTTCTCCGTTTTTCCAACCGCTGTACACGAGAACGAATGGCGGATTCTCCTCAGCCTCCTGGCGTTCAACGTATTCAACCGTAACGGTCAGCGGCGCCTTTGTGACGGTCAGAACACCGTTCGTATACGTATCGTTGTAGTTTTGGATGCTTCCCTTCCTGATGATGATGGGATATTCGCCTACGGGAGAGGTAGCCGTTGCCTCACAACTGATTTCGGGTTGGCCCTCAAGAGCTGCACCTTCGCTGGTGAATTCAAACGCAGGGTTGTCCTCGCCATACTCTCTGGTGTAGCTTGTGGCGATAATGGTAACGGGATCGGCCTCCGTCACAACCAGCTTGCCGTTGGTGTAGCTGATGCTGTAATTCTGTGCTTCTGCTCCACCTACGACAATCTCGTATTCTCCCGGCATGCTGGCAGATGTTGCTTCGCACGTGATGGCGGGCTGTTGGGTAAGCACGCTGCTGGTCTCCTCGTTCTTGAAGCCGCTGTATTCGACCTCGAAT
>CADAWW010000111.1 GCA_902791675.1 uncultured Bacteroidales bacterium | reverse complement strand
GCAGAACCGTTAACAACATCGCCCATATAATAACTGTTGATGATAGCCGACCTGCTCTGCTTAACAGCACCGAAGAACTGACCGTAAACAGCCGACTGGACTTCACCGATAGATACGCAGTTCTTGATGGTTACGATACCGCTGTTGCTATAGCCTACGAAGCCACCGAAGGTACAACCGCCGGGAGCATCTGCCGTGTTGATAACCTTACCGTCGAACAGACAGTTGGTAATATTAACGATAGCAGCCGTGTTGTTGTTGATATAACCTACTATGCCACCGTAGTTACCGCTGCCTGCATTATCCAAACCATCCAAAGTACCGGAGTAGATGCAGTTCTCGATATTGGTAGTACCGTTAACGGCACTTCCCACAATACCTCCGTGTCTGTTACCGACGGCTGTGTTATTAATGTTCAGGAAGCTGTGAATGTTACGGATGGTGGTTGAAGTGTCGCGTGTATAGCCCACGACACCCATTGTCTTATAACCGCAAGTTACATCACCGGAGATCTCGAAGTTCTCGATGAGCACACCAGTAGAAATAACGCCGAAGAGGCCAAAGTAATTCTGACCGGCGGTAAAGTTGAAGTTGGTCAGCTTATGGCCCTGACCGTCGAAGTGGCCTCTGTAGGCAGCACTGGCTACACCACGGGTTGCACCCCAGTCTCCGATGGGCACCCAGGCAAACTTAGGATCCTCGAGCAGAGGAGTAAAGTCGATATCGGCAGTCAGCACTGCATTCAGGCTGTCCTTACCGGTATTAACCATACGCTCGAACCATGCCAACTGCTTAGCATTGGCAATCTCGTAGTAACCATTGGCATTAGGCTGCAGATAAGCCTCGTCAAAAAGTCCGCAATAAGAACAGAAGCCGTCCACAATATTGTGCTCGTCCTGTGTTATGCCAGTATCCTCGTTCGAGAAGACTGCATTGTCGTAGATATCGCCGTTGCAATGCAAACGTCCGTTCATATATACCTGCTTGTGCGTGGGATCAAGTACAGGAGCCTCGTCGACGCCTAATGTCTGGAACCATCCGATTTCCGTCTGGTCGCCGTTCAACAGATAACAAACTTCTCCGGTGCCCATCTTCTCGGAAGTGAAGGATGAGGCAGCAGCCAATGCTTCAGCAGCATTATCGTTATGAGCTGCTCCGTAGGCACTTCCCTCGAGCCAACAGTTACCTGTCAGCTTTGCTGTATCAAAAGTCCTCAGACGGCCTACTATAGCAGTGCCGTATTTGGGGGAAGCGTCAACTTCGTCGCAAACCACCTTGCCAAGGTTCAGACAACCTTTTATATAAGTGGCGGTATTGTTCAGGTATCCGGCTATACCACCGGCAGCACAACCGGGGTCGGAAAAGGTAACAGTACCATAGTTGGTACAATAAGCCACGCTGTCGCCGCCAAGGTAAGCAACAACACCTGCGAAGTTATCTGTGCTGGCATAGCCCACCTTCAAGGAGCCGGAGAAGGTACAGCCGCTAATAGTGTTTCCGCCGCGTGCTGAACCAACGACACCTCCTACGTGATGCAGACCGGCAGCGTCGGCATCAATGGCCAAAGCAGAATGTACATTTGCAATGACACTGCTTGCCGGATAACCGACAACGCCGGAACCGGTTCCCTCAACAACAGTAAGCTTACCGTCAATGCTGAAGTTCTTGATAGTGGCAGCCCTGGTACAACCAAAGAAACCGCCCATTCCTGAACTTTGGGCATTTAAGCCGGAAATCTTGAATCCCTGACCATCGAAGGTACCTGTATAGGAGGCATCCTCTGTTACTCCTATGGGAGTCTCCCAAGGGCTAGTCAGTGTGATGTCGGCTGTCAGGACAGCATTGGCACCAAACTCTCCTCCGTTCACTACTGCAGCAAAATCAATCAGATCTTGTGCTGTTCCAATCTGATAAACGCCTTCAGCATCCTGCTCCAGCGCATACACTCTCGTACTGCCTGCCAAATAAGCACACAGCACAAGAATACCATAAAGTAATCTTTGTTTCATGCTAATAAATGGTTTCTCGTTTAGATTTAACAGTTTACGAGCACAAATATAGCATCCTTTTTGTTTTTCATACAACAAAAGGGCATTTTTTTAGTGTTTTTCGCAAAAAAAAGAATTGATATCCGTTAAAAAACGGCTACTTCACCAACTTTTTCTTCCCGTTTACCACATAAATTCCTGTGTGGAGGGGATGATGCGAGAGACGTACGCCACTGATGGTGCAGACCTCGGCTTTGTCCGAATCGCCCGAATTGATATTGATGACTCCATCGGGGGAAGGAGCTGCAACAACGAGCACACCTTCGGAAAGACGGCTGACATCCCAGGTGAGTCCCTCTGCAGCATTGGGAGAACAGAGGTCGAGCACCAAATCCGAGCCCAACTCTATGGTCTTGGCGTCAAAGAGCTTGATTTCGTCACCCAGACTCAGCGCAAGCCCCTCGGCACCACGAAGCGTAAGGGTGCCCAGGAGTTTCAGGGTTCCGATGCCAGTAAACTTGCTATAGGTAGTCTTGGAACTGATGTACGATTGGGCATTACCGTTAACAGTAATATTCTTGCCGCTGAACTTTAGGTTGCCTGAAGCATTCTCCTCTGTTACACCGCTACGGATAGTTGCTCCGGCTGCTATGGTAGTTGAGGAATTAGCAAGTGTACCACGCCCACTCAACGTGGCGCCATTGGCAACATTCAGCGTACTGGTACCCAGCATAATGTCTGACTTAGAGCTATTCAGGCACAGCTCGCCTGCATTCACCCGACAGGCACCCGAGAAGGAACCCGTTCCGGAGAAGGTCATTTTACAAGTACCCACCTTATTGAATAAGGTCTTGTTTGTTCCGCCGGCATCTGCAAAAGATCCGGTGAAGATAAAATCGTGTCCGTCGGAATTTCCTATATTCCAAGTATTATTTCCGCTAACAGCTGTCTGGTTCTGGAAGTTGCTGACAGCCTGGTTCAACGAACCGCTTCCTGTAACGGCTCCGATGGTCATTGTCTTTGCCACATTGGTTACACCACAGCCGGCAGCAATATCCAGGGTTCCGTGAGGCATTCCCGAAGTGCAGTCGAAAGGCAGCCAGATCTTACTATTCGTATGCTTGACCGTTCCCTGGAACTTCGACCAGTCACCAGATATACGTACACGGTTCACGCTGTTTCGGGGAACGATTGTAATGGTACCCTCGCCCGTCAACTTGTTCGCATAGTTGGTGTAGTTTGCATTGGTGAGTTGCCACGTACCCGACTTTCCCTTGGGCACCACAATAGCATGAGTCGTTGACTGAGAATCGTCCCAAAGCGTACCATTCTGGAGGATGATGGCCTTGGCAGCATTTCCGTTGCGCTGAGCTACAGCTCCGGCATTGATGACAAGGGTGTCAAGGGCAGTATTTGCAACAAAACATAGCAGGGTGCCGGAACCTCGCTTCTCGAGCCGTGTTCCCGTGATAGCCTGGTCGGCAATGAAATCGGCAGAGTTATTGATAACACCACCCTCTGGTGTACGGACGCGGATTGGTGTCCCCGTCTCAACAGTTGCTGTTGTCTGTAAGATGGCACCATTCTCGATGATGAACTTCTGGTTCGATGCATTCATGGCTCCCAGGTTGCCATAAGCCTTGGTTTCGTTACTCAGGCTGCTAACCTTTACCGTACCACCGCTGATGATGGTGGCTCCCGTATAGGTATTATCGTTTGAGATGGTAAGCGTTCCTGTTCCCCGTTTAACGAGTGATGTCTTGCCGGTCAGTGAACCCGCACCACTGAAAGTATAGGTATTCGAACTGTTTACAATAACGGTATCTGGATCAAGATTCCCTACAAGCGATACTGTATACTTAGATGCGGCATCGTCAAAGATAACCTTGTCTCCTGATACGAAAATATCACTTCCCCCCTCGATGTTCTGGAAATTCTCTGCATCGGCATAGTTCCAGGTCGAACTTGTACTTCCTGTCCAGTAGACAGTGCCGGGTTCTCTAATTCCCTCGATACACAGATAGAGTTTGCCATCCTCAAAGAGCAGTTGGGCCTTCTGACTGGATATGCCTTCTATCTTTATGTCGCTGACATTACCCTCAACAGAACCGATTTCGCCTATCAGATAGTGACCGCTAGCCAGTTTAGAGGACCCGTCCTGGTTGTGTACTACGACCTCCAATACAGGACTCAGGTATTTGGGGCCCCATTGAAGCCAGACGGCTGTAGTCTTTGTTTCTATGTTCAGTAATTTGGCATTCAACTGGTCAATCTTCAGACCCTCGCTATAGGCATTCAGCTTCAGGCGTGAGCCGAATCCCATCATCAATGAGTCTGTGTTGACGGAACCTGTGGGACAGATTGTTGAGCCGTAATCTGCCTTGATGCTACGGAAAGAACCGCCGTTGCTGATCAGCGTAGTATGGCGGTTGAGCCATAGAGGCGACTGCATCAGAGAGCCGTCGAAGGAAAGTGTGCCGGCCCAGATGTTTGTGGGACCGGTATAGGTCATATCCACCTTCGGTAAGGAGAGAATACCGTCGCCCTGTTTAACCAACGTCGTATTACCCGTAAACGCTCCGCCCTCTACGTTGCAGGTGTAATACTCGTAGTTGATGACGGCTGTTCCGTCGGTCTTGCTGCTGTTGGTTCCCTGCACCCACGAAGGCACATTGAACGTAGCCACATAGGGATTAGCCACGTCTTGTACAGTGATATGGGTATCGTTGGTCTCGCAAACAATAACGTGCTGACCCTCATTTGCCGAAGAGATGGTACCGCCATTTGGAATTTCCGTCCTTCCAGTCATGGTGTAAGGAGGAGGCGCAACGGTTATGCCCTCCAGCTGGCCCAGGAAGAAGCTAGTATGTGGCGGCTGGTTATAGCCTACACATTGCCACACCATCGCGTTGCGATACTGGTGATCATGCCAGAGTGTTGGTATACGATAAGCAGTATAGATGGGGGTTGTATAGATGCGAACATAGGCATTATCATTTGTCCGCACCACAATCTCCTCGCGCCAGTCACCGATGATGTCGCCCAATGCACAGGGATTATTCTTCGAGTCGTTATTCAACTTGCAGCCATTCGACTGGAACACGCGACCTCCCGTTGTAGTCCACACGACAGCCTCGCGCTCTGTACCCGGACTGTCCAGGATACCTTCTATCAAATCGCCCGTCCAGTAGATGCGCTGATTCAGATGGCTCCAATAAAGGCCGTCGTTGGTTCCGCTCGTTGAAGGTACGCCATTGCCGGTAAGTTCCTTGTCGGCAACAGAGCTAATGAGTCCCGAGTTGACACTTCTGCCCATACACCCAGGAAAATTGTTAGAGAAGTTACCCATCAGGGCACGTCCGTCATCGGATGTTCCCTTCGAGCGGTAGTACATTTTGGATGTTGTAGCGTTTCTATAGTTCATATTGGGCTCGTCCTCGTTGCAGGCAAAAAACTCCAGTCCTTTACGATAGGGGTCGAAGTCGCCCACATGTTCAGCATCGCCGTGCCCGAGTCCTGTAGTGGAAAGACCCTTGCCATTGTCATCAATAACCATAGAGCCGAAAACTATCTCGTCGCGGCCATCCTCATCTACATCGGCTATACCGAAGTTATGGTAACCGTTTCCGAACCATGGATCACTCCACCCTCCATTGTTGGCCCAGCGCCAGCGTTCAGTAAGCCTATGGGTAACAGGATCCACGTCGAAAGCCACCATCTTGTGCCGTGTATAACAACCTCGACCCAGGAAGATGCTGGGATGCAAGCCATCCAGGAAAGGAGCTCCGAAATAATGCTTCGAAGAACGATGCCCCCCATCGTCCTTGTTATTGGTCATTGGGCCCCAAGCGGCAACATAATCACTCTCACCGCTCTCAAAGCGAGGCAGCGGATAGGCTATCCATGGTTTCGAGGCATCCCCGCTGACGTTATAGAGCTCACCTGTCTGTCCATTTATGTATAAAAGATACTCAGCCCCTTCGTGAGTATATTGGGCACGAGGAGCTACGTAGTTCATATTCCCAATATTTATGGTTTCGCCCTGAGCGGTATGAATAATCATATTGTCGGCACCACGCATGATGCCCTCTGCCTTGCCGTCCATGTCCCAGTCGAAGAGCACCATATCCCACTGCTCATCGGGTCCCGCCATCATATTGGGACCTAGGTCTATCCACCACAGGCGCTCGCCATTAAGATTGTAGCATTCGTAATGATGGAAACAGGTAGTATTTGCCGCGTTTAGGATATCACCTGTGTAGTTACGCTTGACAATAAACTCAGTCACTCCGTCACCGTCTACATCTCCCAAAGAGATATCATTGATGATATATTGCAAGGTAACATCATTTCCCTTGCGGTCCAGCACTTGGGCAACAGGAAACTGGAGGTAGCCTGCATCACAACGGGTTACTTCCTTGCTGGCCAATTCCGGTTTTTCATCGCCTCGGACTACGGGCACAACCTTATATTTTGTTGTACCATTACCGGTGGTGTGGTTGAAGTTGGATGTCGACAGGTTTCCCTTCAACAAGGTCCCGTTGGCATAAAGATTATAGGTAACACCATAATATTCTTCTGCGAAGATGCGCCAACTGACCAGATTGCCGGAAGATGCGGGTACAGCCACAAGACCGCGATCCAACAGATCGGTCTTACGTTGAGCATAACTTGTAATCGACGCACAGAAAAACAAGATTAAAAATAACTTCAGATCTTTCATATAATAACAACCCTCAACTGACTTTAGACTTTATACTTTTGTTAACGAAAAACGAAAGACGAAGGCTGAAGTTCGCTAACCGCTAACCGAAACTTTCAATTCTCAACTTTCAATTCTCAACTTTTATGCTAATCACATTACCCTCAATATTGATATCACGACTGAAATTACGCAAGATAGTCACGGCAATATCATCACTGTCGGCACCGAACAAGTCGGGATTGATGGGCTTCGGACAGTTGATGATAAATTGCAACGTTTCGTCCTGCTCTGCATAAGACAGCGTAAGCCGCGTGTCGGGAGCAGTACCCAAAATGCCAAGTGATTCGTCTATAACATGTAGTACTCCCTCTATCTG
>CADAWW010000110.1 GCA_902791675.1 uncultured Bacteroidales bacterium | reverse complement strand
GTTCCGGCCTTCGTGATGCCCGACTACGGAGCCCGTTTTACTTCGTCTATCTATGTACGAGGTATCGGCACTCGTGTAAACAGTCCGTCAATGGGTATCTATGTAGATGATATTCCTCTGCTGAATAAGTCGTCTTTCAACAGTCATATGTGGGAGTTGGACCGTGTGGATGTGTTGCGAGGACCTCAGGGAACGCTCTATGGTATCAATTCCGAAGGAGGACTTGTACGTCAGTACACCAAGAATCCATTGCGCTATCAGGGAACGGATGTCAATATGGGGTTCGGTACGCATATGTACCGTAACGCAGAGGTAAGCCATTATAATAAGGTAAGTGATAAACTGGCTTTCTCTGTCGGTGCATTCTATAACGGAACCAACGGATTTTGGAAGAATACCCTGACAGGCGAACGTACAGACGATATGAATGAGGCCGGCAGCAGACTGCGTCTGGTATATCAGCCTACAGACAGACTCTCGTTCGACTGGATGGCAGATTATCAGTATGTGAATCAGCATGCTTATCCCTATGGCGTATTGGAGCCTGAGAGCGGAACGGTCCTGTCGGAACCCGATCAGAACCATCAGGGTAAGTACAATCGCAATATGGTAAACACAGGACTTGCCATCAAATATAAAGGAAAGGGTTTTGACTTCAGTTCCAATACCAGTTATCAGTATCTGAAAGACAACCTGCTGATGGATAATGATTATTCTTCTATCGACTTTATTGTGGTTGACCAGTCCCAGTTGAGCAATGCAATTACACAGGAGTTTACCTTTAAGGGAGATGTAAAGAATCGTTGGCATTGGACTGCTGGCGTCTTTGGCTCTTATCAGTGGCTAAAGACAGATGCTCCTAACACTTTCGGATCTGCTTTTAGTGATATGATGAAGCGGACTATGCACCTTGATCAGGCTGAAGCAGGTATCTATAATGCCATACTGAACTCTATGAGCGCCCGTATGCCCGAAGAAGCAGCCAAGGCCGCCATCGAACGCGCCGGTGGTGTGCATGTGGGCGTGCAGATGCTGGTTCCCTGCTTGTTCCATACTCCGCAGGCTAACATCGGTGTCTTCCACGAATCAAACTTCGATCTTACAGACCGCCTGACTGTAACAGCCGGCTTGCGTTACGACTATACACATTCCAAGATAGAGTATGATACAAGGGGAGATTTCCGTTTGAACTTTAGCATCATGGGACAAGATGCTATGGCGCGTGTGCTTTCGCTTTATCAGCATGACGAATCAGCTGGTTTCAGTCAGCTTCTGCCAAAGTTCGGGTTGACCTACAAGTTCGATAACGGCAGTAATATTTATGCAACAGTCACAAAGGGTTATCGTGCCGGAGGATTCAATATTCAGATGTTCGGCGATATCATACAGAATGACATTCAGGCTAATGCTCAGACCATTATGGCTGCTGCTCAGGAAGCACAGACTACACATCAAAATGTAGAGAAGGTGATTGAACAAGACGATGCCAAATACGAGGCTGTGCTCGATGGCATACGCTTTAAACCGGAGGAGTCATGGAACTATGAGATAGGTGCTCATCTGAATTTGTTCGATAACCTGATACATGCCGACCTTTCTGCTTATTATATGCAGATTCGTAACCAGCAGTTGTCTGTTTTTACCCCCGATTACGGTTTTGGCCGACGTATGGTAAATGCAGGCAAGAGCTATAGCTGCGGACTGGAAGCCACGCTCCGAGGCAGTGCTGTCAGCAATCACCTCCTGTGGAGTGCCACATACGGCTTTACCCATGCTGCCTTTAAGGATTACACTACAAAATCCAGCAGTGCCGCAACGGCAACTGATATTGACTATAGCGGTAATAAAGTCCCTTATATACCGGCCCACACGATAGCAGCTACTCTCGATTATACCTTTGATACAAGCCTTGGATTCATGAAGAGTCTGACCGTCGGTCTTAATACATACGGTCAGGGGAAAATATGGTGGGACGAAGCCAATACCTATGCACAGAAGTTCTATGCTGTACTGGGTGCCAGAGTTGCTGCCGACTTCGGCTTCTGCAAGCTCAATCTATGGGCGCGTAATCTTACAGATAGCAAGTACAATACCTTTGCATTCTCGAGCAAGGCTACAGGACGTGAAGTATTTATGGCACAAAGGGGAAATCCCTTCCAGCTCGGATTTGATCTGAGCTTTCATTTCTAAAGTTTTTTAACCATATGGCAATCAGTTAGTGGACGATAAACGTTATCTTCTCAGTCTTATCCGCGAGGGTGAACACCAACAGCAGGATTTCAAATACAGGGTCTCTGATGCCTGTAAATTAGCTAAATCTGTTTCGGCTTTTGCCAATACTGATGGTGGCAGACTGCTGATTGGGGTTCGAGACGACGGCATTCTTTCAGGAGTACGTTCAGAAGAAGAGATTTTTATGATGCACCAGGCTGCCTATAAATATTGCAGGCCCGAACCAAGCATCAAATTCGATACTTACCATATTGATGGTCGCACCATCGTTATCGCTACAGTTCCCCCATGCGATAAACGTCCCGTCTGCGCTTTGGATAAAGAGGGCGGAAAGCATGCTTATGTTCGCATTAAGGATGAAAATATCGTGGCCTCGCCCGTTTTGTTGGCCCTTTGGCGCGAATCGCAGAAATCCCAGGGCTCTGTAATTACCTACAATCAGGATATCCGACAGCTGCTTAATGCCATTCAAAGACGCCAGACATTGAACCAGATAGTCCGTCTTTCCAGGCTGCCTCGCTTCAAGGTCATCTCTCTTCTGGCTCGTCTTATCCGCTTTGGTACAATTCGCTGGGAATATGACAATCAACAGTTCCTTTTCTTGCAAGAATAAGCGTTTTTTCTATCCTTGATTGTTATTTTTCTTTAATAACGGTCAAAAAAATGCTTATAAAGTTTGCTACATTCCAAAAAACATGTAATTTTGTGTTCGAAATCTAATAAATGCTGGTGCGTTAGTTCAGTCTGGTTAGAATACATGCCTGTCACGCATGGGGTCACGAGTTCGAGCCTCGTACGCACCGCCACATAGCAAAAAGTGTTTTTCATGGTATTAGATTTTTAAGGTGAGATTCAAGGTCAGGGATGATATTGAATCTCTTTTTTTTAGGATGTTTAACAGCGAATAAAGAGATTATGATGAAAAGATATTTAATGAGCTTTGTATTTTTTGTTGCATGTCTGTGTGTTGCTTTTGCCCAAGCCGATAAGATTGTGGGTGAATACCAGTGTGTACATGACGGAGTAGACTCCAGAATCAAGATTTTTAAACATGGCGATGGTTACAGGGCTCAGTGTGCATGGGTTTCGAACTTGAAAAAAGAGGATGGTACGCTCAGAAGGGATGATAAGAATCCTGATCCGGCTAAAAGAAACGTTACTACTGATAAGGTTGTCTTAATAGATAAGGTGAAATATGATGGTAAGGATACCTGGAAAGATGGTAAGATATATGACCCTACCAGAGGAAAATATTTTACTGTAGCTTTGAGTTTCAAAGACGAAAAGACGCTGACTGTCAAGGGCTATCTGGGTCCTTTCTTTGGCCGTGTTTACTGGAAAAAGTTGAAGTAAACGATTATGGTCAAGGATAAGACATTGTACGTTTGCGACTATTGTGGGCAGGAGAGTGTCAAATGGGTAGGTAAGTGTCCTGCTTGTGGCCGCTGGAACACCATGAAAGAGATCCGGGTGGCAGCATCATCCGCTTCATCCAAGGGCAGCGGTACACAATTGTCGAGTGTGGTAAACAAACAGGAACCGGTTTCCGTTTGTAACATTGTAGCTGATTCTGAACCCCGTATTGATATGGGGGATGCTGAACTTAATAGAGTCTTGGGCGGTGGACTGGTTCCGGGCAGTTTGGTCTTGTTAGGTGGAGAACCGGGAATAGGAAAGAGTACACTTATCCTACAAACAGTCTTACGTTTGGCTGACAAGAAGGTCCTCTATGTAAGTGGTGAGGAGAGCGCCAGGCAGATAAAACTGAGAGCTGATCGCCTGCAAGATGCCGATGGGAAAAAGGAAACCGATAACCTTCTTATTCTTACGGAAACATCGCTTGAACAAATCTACACTCAAATTGAACAGATTAAGCCCGATTTGGTGGTTGTTGATTCTATTCAAACCATGCAGACAGAGTCTGTAGAAAGCAGTCCTGGCAGTCTGAGTCAGATCAGAGAATGTGCTGCCAGTTTGCTGAAGTATGCAAAGGGTGGAGGAGTAAGTATAATTCTTATTGGTCATATTACCAAAGAAGGAACCTTGGCAGGTCCCAAGGTTTTGGAGCACATTGTAGATGCCGTTTTACAATTTGAGGGTGACCAACATTATATGTATCGGATTCTCAGAAGTATCAAGAACCGTTTCGGAAGTACCAGCGAACTGGGTATCTATGAGATGAAACACGACGGACTTCGACAGGTTTCCAATCCAAGCGAACTGTTGCTGACCGACGATAGGGAAGGCCTTTCGGGTATTGCCATTGCCTGTGCTATAGAAGGTGCCCGGCCGTTCATGATTGAAACACAAGCCTTGGTAAGCACAGCAGCTTATGGCACGGCTCAGCGTAGCACTACAGGTTACGAGAGTCGAAGGCTGAATATGCTTCTGGCTGTATTGGAGAAACGTGTGGGCTTTAAGTTAGCTACCAAGGATGTTTTTCTTAATATTGCAGGCGGATTACGTGTGACAGACCCCGCGTTGGATTTAGCTGTCATTGCAGCCGTTCTCAGTAGTAACGGAGACATGCCCATAGATACGGATGTGTGTGTAACGGGCGAAGTGGGACTGAGCGGGGAGATCCGTCCTGTATCTCGTATTGAACAGCGTATTGCTGAAGCGCAGAAGTTGGGATTCCAACGAATACTCATCCCTTCCTTTAATCTAAAGGGAATTAGCCCTAAGCAGTACAGAATAGAAATTGTGCCTGTGCGTAGAGTCGCTGAAGCCGTAAGAGAGTTGTTCGGATAGCTTAAAAATGTGAAAAATACCAACTCGCTTCTTGGCAGATTCATTGGAAGTGCGTATATTTGCAGCCAAAAGAAATAAATCTATACTTGAAATGAAGAAAATATTGTATTCTTGCGTACTACTCCTGTTGGTTCAGGTTGCCAGTGCATACGAGGTTTCTGTATCAATGCTCCAAGTGAATGACAGTACATGGACTTTTAATGTTTGTTTAGGTGAAAATGATATGGATTTTACCGCTTTTCAGATGGATGTGGCACTCGAGGGTGAAGCCCTAGTTCCTGAGGAGGGGTTGGTGTGCGACACCTTGTTGAGTAATCACAATCTGATGCTGGGAACTCCCCAAGACAGGTACCGTATTATCGCCTATAGTACTGCAACAACGCCTTTTAAGAGTCAGAATGGGAACCTCCTTTCCTTTACAGTAAAGGGAAATCCCAGCACAGTCAGTATAGATAAGATTATGTTTGTTGAGCCTGATGCTACGGCCCATCCCGCAGAAGATGTAACAGCCATAACGGTAGAGGATCCTACGGCTATAACAGGTGTTGCTGCAACGAATAAGAATATAAATGGTGCTTATGATCTTTCTGGTCGTAAGGTTTCGCAACGTAAGAACGGTGCTGTATTTGTTATAGACGGCAAGAAAGTGTTGGTGAAGTAACAGGAACGTTTACGTCAACGTCAATAAATAACGCTAACAGCTAACTCTTAACTGCTACCCCCTTAAGTAAGCGGCACAAGCTTCTGCACAGCGTTCACCATCGACTCCGGCACTGACAATGCCACCTGCATAGCCGGCTCCTTCTCCACAAGGGAAGAGGCCGGCTATGCTTATGTGCTGCAATGATTCTGCATTGCGGATGATGCGGACAGGGCTGCTGGTACGTGTCTCCACACCTATTACGGTAGCTTCGTTCGTTAAGAACCCATGTTTCTGTTTACCCCAAATCTTAAAGGCTTCTCTTAATCTGCTGCTCACAAACTTGGGCATCCAGAAGTGGAGAGGACTGGCTAGCAGACCAGGGGCATAGGATGATGGGTTGAGATCGGCTGACAGTCGTCCGTTGACGAAATCTGCCATCTTCTGTGCAGGTGCCGTCTGCTTCCGGTTTCCCTGTAACCAGCATTGCTTCTCTAATTCCTCCTGAAAGTGCATCACAGCAAGGGGATTTTCGGCCTGTATATCTTCCGGCCTTATCTCCACTACAATACCGCTATTGCTCCATTTTCCTCCACGATTGCTGGGGCTCATGCCATTTACCACAATCTGTTCGGGGCCGCTTGCGGCAGGGACGACAAAACCGCCGGGGCACATACAAAAACTGTAGACTCCTCTTCCTTCCACCTGTTGCACCATGCTATATTCAGCCGCCGGGAGCCATTTTCCGCGCCCATGCTTGTTGTGGTATTGTATCTGATCAATCAGCATAGCAGGGTGTTCCAAACGCACTCCTACTGCAATACCTTTGGCTTCAATCTCAATATTGTTATCAGAGAACCAATGATAAACATCACGTGCAGAGTGGCCTGTAGCAAGGATGACTGGGCCGTAGAAGAGTTGAGAGTTGAGAGTTGAGAGTTGAGAGTTTATGGCTTCTACGCCAACTACCTTGTTGTTCTTAATGATGAGGCCCGTCATTTTGGTTTGGAAGTGAACTTCGCCACCGCATTTAAGGATGGTGTTGCGCATATTCTCAATTACACGCGGTAGACGGTCCGTTCCTATGTGTGGATGAGCATCCACCAGGATGTTTGGACTAGCACCATGTTGCACAAAGATGTTAAGGATGCGATCGCTGTTGCCACGCTTCTTGCTACGGGTATACAGTTTCCCATCACTATATGCGCCTGCCCCACCTTCTCCGAATGAATAGTTGCTCTCGGGATCTACCCGTTGCTCAGGGCGAATTCGAGCCAAATCCTTTTTGCGCTCGTGAACATCTTTTCCACGTTCGATGATAATGGGACGTAGCCCAAGCTCTATTAACCTCAAAGCAGCAAAAAGACCGCCAGGTCCGGCTCCAACTACAATAACCTCTGGAGCATCACTCATATCATGATATTCTATTGGCGTGTTGAGGAGTTCCTCAGGCTCTTCATCTATGTAAATTCTAACGGTCAGATTTACATAAATAGTACGTTGACGTGCATCAATACTACGTTTTAATACTCTTATAGCCTGTGCTTCTATTCCTTCGTTTTGTTGAAGGTAGGCCATAATACTTTGTTCGTTGTATGCCTCTTGAGGCAGTATTCTGAGGTTGGTTTCGCGTATCATACATTATTAATGTAAAGCAAAAGTACAAATAAAATCCATTTTTATGTCTGTGAATTGGAAAAATATTGTTACTTTTGCACAGGTTTTGTATAAGATAAGCTAAGCAAAGGGATGAAAGTACTTAAATTTGGTGGAACATCCGTAGGTTCTGCAGAAAGTATTCTTAATGTAAAAAAGATTGTTGAAAGTCAGAGCGAACCAGTAATTGTGGTAGTCAGCGCTCTGGGTGGAATTACCGACAAATTGATAAAGACAAGCCAGTTGGCTGTTGAAGGTGACGCCTCTTATCAAGAGAGTTTCAAGGAGATTGTTGAACGCCATGAGGATATGGTCAACACAGTTATTCCTGCAGGTAAGAAGCGTGAAAATCTTATGGCTGTTGTAAGAGAAAGCCTGGAGGAACTGAAGAGTATCTACCAAGGTGTCTATCTAATAAAGGACTTGAGCCCAAAGACTTCTGCCGCTATTGTCAGCTACGGTGAACGAATCAGCACTCGCATTGTGTCAATTCTTATAGAGGGATCTGAGTGGTTTGACAGCAGAGAATTCATAAAGACCGAGGTAAAACAGGGCCGTAAGCGCCTGGCTACAGAGATTACCAATAAACTGGTTAGGCAGAATTGGAAGACGATTCCTAACATCAGTGTTGTAGGTGGCTTTATCAGTACAGATGCCGAAAGTGGAGAGATAACTAATTTGGGTCGTGGCGGCAGTGACTACACGGCCAGTATTATAGCTGCTGCCTTAGATGCCAGTGTTCTGGAAATTTGGACCGATGTAGATGGATTTATGACAGCCGACCCGCGTGTAATTTCCGCTGCTTACGTTATTCCCGAGTTGAGTTATGTTGAGGCAATGGAGCTCTGCAACTTTGGAGCCAAGGTTGTCTATCCTCCAACCATCTATCCTGTATGTATAAAGAACATCCCCATACTTATCAAGAATACCTTTAATCCAGATGCTCCAGGGTCTATCATCAAAGATGTCGTGAAAGACGATAAGCGCAGTATCAAGGGTATCAGCAGCATCAAGGGAACTTCCCTGATTACTGTATCCGGCCTTTCCATGGTGGGTGTGATAGGTGTGAACCGTCGTATCTTTACTTGTCTGGCCGACAATGGCATCAGCGTATTTATGGTCAGTCAGGCAAGTTCCGAGAATAATACCAGTATTGGTGTCCAGGATGTAGATGCTGATGAGGCTTGTCGTGTGCTTAATCTGGAGTTCCAGAAAGAGATAGAAGACGGTGCTATGTTTCCCATGATAGCCGAGAAAGGGCTAGCTACAGTGGCTGTCGTAGGCGAGAATATGAAGCATACACCTGGTATAGCCGGTAAGTTGTTCGGTACATTGGGCCGTAGCGGTATCAGCGTTATTGCCTGCGCTCAGGGAGCTAGTGAGACCAATATCTCGTTTGTTATCAATCAGAATTACCTACGTAAGGCTCTGAATGTTATCCACGACTCCTTTTTTCTGAGTGAATATCAGGTGCTGAATATTTTTATCTGCGGTGTTGGAACTGTAGGTGGTAGCCTGATAGAGCAGATTCATCAACAGCAAGAGAAACTGAAGCGTGAACTCCGCCTGAAACTCAATGTTGTAGGTATTGCCAGCGGACACTATGCAATGTTCCGTAGGGAAGGTTTGGAACTGGATGATTTCCGCGAGCGTCTTCTTCGGTCAGAACCTAGCAATATTCAGCGTTTGCATGATGAGGTGATTGGCATGAATATCTTCAACAGCGTCTTTGTGGACTGTACTGCAAGCGAGGAGGTGGCAGGACTGTACAAGGACTTCCTTACGCATAATATCAATGTAGTGGCTGCCAACAAGATTGCTGCCAGCAGTGATTATGCCAATTATAGTGAACTCAAACACATCGCCCAAAAACGTGGGGTTAAGTTCTTGTTTGAGGCTAATGTGGGAGCAGGACTTCCTATAATACGAACCATCAACGATCTGTGCAACTCAGGTGATAAGATTTTACGAATAGAAGCAGTGCTGAGTGGTACGTTGAACTTTATCTTTAATACCATCAGCAAAGATATTCCTTTTAGTAAAACCGTTGAAATGGCAAAGAATCTGGGCTATAGCGAACCGGATCCTCGCGTCGATCTCAGTGGCAAGGATGTTGTCCGCAAACTGGTAATCTTAGCTCGCGAGGCCGGCTACGAGATTAATCAGGAAGATGTAGAGTCTCATCTCTTTATTCCTCAGCGTTTCTTTGAGGGAACCATCGACGAGTTCTGGAAGAACCTTCCTTCCCTTGATGCTGACTTCGAGGCCCGTCGTGCAGTCTTGGAGAAAGAGAATAAAGTGTGGCGCTTTGTGGCCAAGTTCGAGAACGGACGTGGAAGTGTGTCCTTGGGAGAGTACAATCGCGATCACTCGTTCTACGTACTGGAAGGTTCTAATAATATTGTTCTTCTTACTACAGAGCGTTATAATGAATATCCCATGCTTATTCAAGGATATGGTGCAGGAGCAAGCGTTACAGCTGCAGGTGTCTTTGCAGATATCATGAGTCTGGCCTGATAGCCAATTATCCATTCAAATGAAGCATCTTGTTATTTTAGGAGATGGTATGGCCGATTGGGCTATACCCCAACTGGATGGTAAAACCCTTCTGGAGTATGCTGTCACGCCACACATGGATTGGTTGGCACAGCATGGGTGTAACGGAATGCTGAAGACTATACCCAATGGGTTCCATCCTGGAAGCGAGGTTGCTAATAGCAGCATTCTGGGTTACGACCAGCATCTTGTTTATGAAGGACGAGGACCCTTGGAGGCTGCCAGCATAGGTGTAGAACTGGAGCCGGGCGATTTGGCTCTGCGTTGCAATCTGGTCTGTCTGGAAGGCGATTTGCTGAAGAATCA
>CADAWW010000109.1 GCA_902791675.1 uncultured Bacteroidales bacterium | reverse complement strand
AGACATAACATCAGAGACGAAGTCTCAACCTAAGCAGAAGGGTTTTTGCGGTTTTTGTTAATCAACCACTTTTCAACTAAATTGACGAAGAACCTTTACAGTTTACCGTTTACAGTTTCTAGAACCTTATCACAGTCGTACTGCTATGGCGTGTAAGATGCGTTGTGCAGTTTTCTTCTGAACCTCAGTCAGTTCGTTAGTCTGAAGTTCCCATGTAAGTGTCGGGTAATCCGGACTCAGGCTGGCTTTTATCAGCGGAAGCTGGCGTAGCAGACCGCTCACCTCCTCGTCGGCATCGGGCTGGAAGAAATCGTCGGCCTTCGGGCGTTCCAACGGATAAGAGACAGGTTCCCACTTCAGGTTGTAGAAGTACACCTCGCTGTCAGCTGCCGGTCCTTGGAAGGTATGCACAAAACAGAGTAGCGAGTCACTGAAGATCTTCATCTCGACGATGCTCCTCTCTGATGGCTGCAAGCGCAGGTAGTCTTTGGTAAGAATCAGCAGTTCGGAGTATGTATCGAACTTGTTCTTCACCCTTGCCCTCATATTGTTCTCTATGAAGTCTATGCAGTCCAGCTTGTTGTTCTTGGTCAACAAGGGGAATATGCTGTCAGGAGCCTCGGCAAACACATCGCGCATTTTCACCCGCTGTGCCGAAATATTACAACAGCATTCCAGAAGTATAAATACTATAGCCAGAAGTCTATACATAGTTTACCGTTTACTGTTTACCGTTTACTGTTTACTGTTTACCGTTGGTAACTTTGATTCTTCACTCTTCACTCTTCACTCTTCACTCTTCACTAAAACGCTACCAGCTCCAATCCGTTAGCTCTCTCTTCGCCTCCACTTTAGCCTCCACATCATCGGGCAGGTTGGGGAAGAAGTCGATGCCAGTACGTGTCTCCAGTTCATCTATGCTGATGGTGTAGTTCTTGATGTTCGTGTCCTGATTGCTCCTATGCTCCGCCCAGAAGGCAATGCCCTGGTACTCTTCGTTACGGTCTTGGCGCAGAATAGCCATCCAGAAGAATCTGGGAACGGGGATGCTGCAGCTGCGGCGTGTCATAGCGTATATCTCGTCAGAGGTAAGCAGCGGATTGGGAACGCTGGCCGTAGGGGTGATCGTTCCGCCCTTAACAATATAGAGCGTCTTGCGTTTCTGCTTGTTAAAGCCCAGGTTATGCACCCAATTCTCCATATTCAGCCAGATTCCCGCATTAAATGCGTTAAGCTGTGGCTGCATGTTCGACAGGTAGAACGTCTGTCCGTTGGCATTCTGGGACATCAGCCGGTCTAACGAGTTTACAATATGTCCGCGGTCGAATCCATTGTTATAATGGTCGCTCGCGTGCGTACGGTACATATAGGGGATGATAGAATCCTCCTGGAACGGGTCACCGTCCCAGTAGGCACCCTTCCAGATTACACCCCTCCAGTTATTGCGGTTCCAGTTGGTAACGGCATTCAGGTCCGTTATGGCGTATGCAGCCCAGCGTTGTGCCCGTAGCTCCTTGTTCCACTCCTCGGTATAGGTCACGCCATATTTGTTGGTGCTGTGCACGATAAACATACTCTGGTCCTTAACAACAGGAACCTCCATGCGTTGCTGGTAAGGCGAAGCCTCATTGCCGATAAGCGAGATAGGCTTGTCGACGTTCGCGGAGGAGTTGCCGCCATTATCGTCATTGTTACAGGCTGCCAGGCAGAAAAGGGTACAGAGCAGCATCACGTAGTAGCAGGTATTCTTCATACAGTGAATGGGGTAGGGCGTTTTCTGAAAAGAAAAGAGGTGCGGATGCTTTTCGTCATCCACACCCCTAAAAGTAACGTTTATCTTCTTGTCTGAACAAGTCTGGAGTTTACTTCTTCATACGAGCGTAGCGGCTCATGAACTTATCAACACGACCGGCTGTGTCAACCAGCTTGCTCTTACCGGTATAGAAGGGGTGAGAGGTGTTACTGATTTCCAACTTGATCAGGGGATAGGTTTCGCCCTCGAACTCGATTGTCTCGTTGCTCTTAGCAGTAGAGCGGCTCAGGAACATATCGCCGTTGCTCATGTCCTTGAACACTACGGGGCGATAGTTGTCTGGATGGATTCCTTCTTTCATTTTCTTGTCTTTTTTATGCTCCCGAATTTCCGTTGTCGGAAGGTGATAAGGAGCTGTTATTAATAATTTTGCGTGCAAAGGTATGGCTTTTTTCTCTATCCGCCAAGAGTTTTGCAAAAAAAGTGAATTTTCCGGGTTAGAAAGTCTAGCCGGACGAGGTGAAGTCAGACTTGTCGTTAATCAAAGTCAGTAATGCCCTTGGCCTTCAGGTTGGCAATAGCGCCTTCGTTGCCCTGCCTGGCACTTAGCTTATACCATTTGATGGCCTCCTCCTCGGATTTGTCTACACCGCTTCCTGTCTCGTAGGCGAATCCCAGGTTGTTCTGGGCTGTGGCATTTCCCTGCTCGGCAGAGAGGCGGTACCAACGTACGGCATCGCTGAGAGACTGCTCCACACCTATGCCCTCGTCGAAGCAATAGCCCAGATTACATTGTGCATCCGCATTTCCCTGCTCGGCAGAGAGGCGATACCATTTAACGGCCTCAGTAGCCGATTTCTCCACACCGTTGCCCTCCTCGAAGCAAGCTCCCAGGGCGCATTGTGCGTCCGCATTGTTCTGGTCGGCAGCCTGACGATACCATTTTACGGCTTCTTCGTAGTTCTTGGCCACACCTATCCCTTCGCTATAGCATGTGCCCAGGGTGTATTGTGCCTTAGCATCCCCGTGCTCGCCTGCTTCGCGGTACCACTTTACTGCAGCAGAATTGTCTTTTGTCACATATTTGCCCAGCGAATACATCTTGCCCAGATAAAACATAGCGTCCTTGTCTCCCTTCTCGGCACGTGATTTAAATTCCAGGAAGCTCTGCTTGTAGAACTCCATTGCCTTGGTCAGGCTGGCTTCCAAGCCGCGCCCCTCGTCATGGCACAGTCCCATATAGTACTGAGCATAAGGATTACCCTTTTCTGCCAGTATTCTGTACCACTTGATGGCCTCGGTGTAATCCTGTATCACTCCATTGCCGTCGTAATACATTTGGGCTATTTGCAGCCCGGCTTCCTCGTCGCCGTTCAAAGCTTTCGTTACCAGTTCCTTGTCGGATGGACAATTGTTATCCGGAATGGTAATGTCTACCGACTTTTTGCCGCAGGCACAGAACAGGATACTTAACACAGAAAGAGTAATTACCTTTAGTTTATTCATAATTTTTTATGTTTATTCAGGGACAAAGATATATAAAAATATTGAAAAAGAAACAACAAGGGCAGGAAAAACCTGCCCCCGAAGAAAAAATATAATAAGATTTGAGAGTTTGTCTTAGAAACGCCATGCAATCTTTGCGTAATGAGAGGTTGACTTGAATACTGTGCTATACTCCAAGGTGTAACCTACAAACAGATGGTCGATAATCTGAACACCGGCACCCCAAGATAGAGCAAAGCCGTGAGTGGTAGAAGCTCCTACAGATATATAATCATCTTCCCATGGGTCGTAAATGGTTTGAGATTTCGTAATGCCACAGTCATAGCCTACTGCCAGACTACTATATGCACGCATCTTGCCATTCCACCAATAGGGAGAGAAACCATGAATACCGGTTTTCAGGCCAACAGAGAAAACGTTTGCATTAAATGGCATAGAGAAATCAACGCTGAAGAGATCCCAGGCAAAATACTTGTGGAACTCATGCTGCAATGCGATATTTGTACCAAAACCGCCAGTGCCATAGAAACTACCGATCTTGGTCTCCAGCATCAGGTGATAGCCTGGGTCATAATCCTTGGTGGCGAAGGAAGAAGAAGCTTTTGCGGGCTTGCTGGCTGCAGCGGACTTGCTGGCAGAAGCTGTTGCTGTCTTGGTGGTAGTAGCAGCGGGCTTGCTGGCTGTTGTAGTTGTTGCCGTAGACTTAGCCGTAGTAGTAGCCGTAGACTTAGCTGCGGTAGCCTTCTTTGCAGGGGCAGTTGTAGTTGACTTGGCCTTTGTTGTTGTAGTAGTTGTAGTAGTCTTGGCCTTAGCAGTGGTCTTAGACTGCGCACTTACGTTCATTGCAATTGCCATTGCAAATACGGTGATAAATAACTTTAGAAATTTCATGGTTGTTAATTTTTGATTAAACAAATATTTTCCTTTTTTCTTTATCTGGAACCTTCTATTACTTAGTTTATTCTTTCGCAAATATATAAGTTTATTTAACACGTTCCAAACGAAATTTAACTTTTTTGCTTACTGGGTATGATTATTGGCTATAATGCCTCTTTTTTCTGCTTTTTCTCTCCGAAAAAATGGTAAATATGTAAATAATACCGTTTTTTTTGTTGTTTATGGATAAATTGTTTTTATATTTGCAAGGAAAAAGATTTAAAACAGTGTCTTAACCAATAACAAACAACTCGTTAACGAGAGCTCATAAACTTTAATTAATTTATTTATTAACTAAACACAAATTTCATTATGAAAGCAGTAAAGTTATTTCTTGCCGCAGTGGCAATGACTTTTGCAATGGGTGCTAACGCTCAAATCGAAGGGCGTTTTGTTTTGGATGTAAAGGCTGGTGCTATTACTCCTGGAAGCCAGGGTGCTTTTGGTGTAGGCTTCGGCTATCAGGTGGACCTCAAGGAGTTTAATGACTGGAACCTCGCTTGGGATGTTGCAAACTTCGAGTATGCAGCTCCATTCAATTCTCCTGCAGACCTCGACCTGCTTGCTTTGAAGTCTGGTCTTCGTTTGTTCACTCCTTCCTTCTGGGGCGGTAAGTGGCGTGCTTACACAAATCTGGGTGTTGGCTATAGTTGCGTTTTGGCAAAAAACCTCAACCTGGGTGCATATTATGATCCTACTACAGGTCAGGTTGTTGTTGTTGGCGACGAATCTATGAAGGCCAACCATGGCTTTGGCCTGACCTTCGGTGTAGGTCTGCAGCTCAACCAGAAGTTCTCTTTCGGCTACACACTGCAGTACGAGACTGCTTGCAAGCTGAAGACTCACTTCGGTACCATTGGTATAGCTTTCTAAGATCTGAATTAACAGACGACAATAAAAAGGGGCAGATGTTCAAGTCTGCCCCTTTTCTGTTTATATGGTAAAGTAACTTAAATCTTCCCGATTTCGCGGAGTTACTCCACAATAGTCACTTTCGTGCCCTCAATCTTATAGCTTATCTTGTAAACTTGCTCTCCCGAATTGTTGATAAGCAGGTACGAGAGTGTGAAGTTGTAAGTGTTATTGTCTTTTACAAGAGCTTCCTCTATCGAACTCTTATTTTCTTCCAGGCTTCTTCTCAGGTAAGCCTTGGCATCACTTAGCGAAGCATAGTTAACCCTTTGGGATGAACTGAATCTGGCTTCGTAAGCTTTGAAAAACGTATCGGGCAAATTACCTCTGTCGGTAATATCAATACGCATTGTGTAGAAGTCAACATCATCGTCGTTGTTACAAGACTGTACTGCCAATCCCATGAATGCTACCAGCACCATAAGGATAACTGATTCAAACTTTTTCATTAAATTTCTTCTTATTTAGGTGTGGGCTCTTTCTTACGTCAGGAAGAGCCCACACCTCGTTAAATATACGTATAGTTGGTTATTTTGTTTAGAATGTCCAGCCGAAGGTGGCGAAGTGAGACTTGCTGCTGCCGGCGGTCTCATAGATCAGCGTGTAACCGACAGAGAACTTCTGCTTGAACTGCAGACCCAATCCGTAGGTAATGCCAAATGCGCTGGTCTTAGCGCCGCCAATGTAGCTGTAACCCATAGCCAGGTTAGTATAGCCACGCAGATTGTCGTTCCAGAAAGAGGGAGAGAACAGGCGGGCACCTGTCTTGAAACTCATCATCCAACCGTCACCGGGTCTCTTAAAAGGTGCATTGAACTCAAAGTTCAGAACATCCCATGCGAGGGTGCAGCCCTCGAACTCGGTAATGGGCTTCTGATAGCCAACACCAAATCCCCAGGCACCGGCACCGCCAGCGCCACCCAGCTTAACGTCGGCAATTACATTTCCGTTAAAGAAACTCTCTGCACTTGCATTCATTGCAAAAGTCATTGCCAAAGCAGCAAAGAACAATTTAAATGTCTTCATAATAATGAAAGTTTAGTTAATATTATGTTACTTATATTTGATTGTTTTTGCAAATATATGCTATTTAATAAAATGTGCCAAACAAAATTTAACTTTTTTCAAAAATATGTTCAACGTACAATAGGGGTACGCCCATAGGTGCCTTTTCTGTTAATTATCCGGCCCGATTTTTGGTCGTTTGGATTGAAAGTCGTATTTTTGCTTATCTTTTTATCCGAAAGTAATGTATAGACATGACATACACCTATAAGTATCCGAGGCCGGCGGTAACGGCCGATTGTGTGGTAATCACAAGAGAGGCAGCGCCTAAGGTGCTGCTTATACAGAGGGGTAATGAGCCTTTTAAAGGCTGTTGGGCTTTCCCTGGCGGTTTCATGGATATGGATGAGACTACCGAACAATGTGCTATCCGTGAACTGGAGGAGGAGACGGGGCTAAAAGTCTCAGAGCTTCAACAGATAGGTGCATACTCTAAAGTGGACAGGGATCCGCGCGGACGTACGGTCACTATTGCATACCTGATTCGCATAGACGCCCCTGTTGCAGTGGTGGGGCAGGATGATGCTGCCAAAGCTGAATGGTTCCCTATGAAGGCTTTGCCTCCTTTGGCTTTCGACCATGAAGAGATTATGCGAGATGCCATAAAAATAATAGATAAGGTATGAATCTCCCCAAATTCATCATAACAATGGATGGATTCCTCCATCTGGGAATGGTGAATCAGCATAAGGATTTGCTCATAGGGGATGACCGTACCAAGGAGCAAAACGTCTGGGACGAGGAATGGTAAATAAAACACAAAAAGGCACCCATCAGAATGGATGCCTTTTTCTCTCTTACAGCAAGTAGTACTGATTCACCATCTTCACGTAGGCCGCAAGTGCCGACTGCACTCTTCACTCTTCACTCTTGACCTTCGGTCGAGCCTGCTCACGCATTCTTCACTCTTTCGGAATGGGCGGAAGGGTCTTCCCGTTCTCCATCACCGCCATAGCATAGCCTATCAGCAGCCAGTTGGTCGGATGCGTCTGCGGGTCACCCAAGTCCCTGTCGGGCCCTATTCCCGTGTAGTCCGACACATGACGGATGTACGCCTCCGTATTGTTCTCCTTAGGCGGAGCCCATCGGGAAACAATGCCCCGGATGGTCTTTAGTTTGTACTTCCCATAATACGTCTTGCAGAGAATCACAAATGCTGCACGCCAACCCAACTCAATTGTTTCAAACTGAAAAAAATCCCTGTCTTCCTGCAAGGTCTTCAAGCCTTGCCATTTATCTCCGCTTCTGCGAATATTCAATGGATTATTATTCCTAATACCTCTTGGTTCCATAATTTTCAACTTTCAATTTTCAATTTTCAATTTGAAAAAAAACTCTTAAACTCTTTAAACTCTTAAACTCTTAAACTGACTCTAAACTCTCAACTATCAACTCTCAACTCAGGTTTACGCGGTAGAAGCTGATGCCACACTTTACAGCTACGATTGCCCGCAGGAACTCACGGTGCCTACGCGGATAGAGCATAGGCGTTGGCAGTTCGTTCCAGCCCGTTTGCGACTCATCATCGACCATAGCCTGGTGGCATACTTTCCAGATAAATTCATCATTGGCTTCGTGGCCGAACCATGACTTCAGTACGTTACGGATGCAGTATCGCTTGTGTTGCACCCACAGCAGCCGCCTTGTGTGCTCCAGCCGTAGCCAGAGCCTCACAAAGCATTCCTGAGTATTGTCTAATTCCATTTTAGTTTACTGTTTACTGTTTACCGTTTACTGTTAATTTAATAATGATCAATGTTCAATTCTCAATGTTCAATGTTGAAAATGACACTCATGACACATGACACTCATGACCACTCTAAACTCTACACTCTAAACTCTCAACTTTACGATACCGTCCTGCTTCCGTCTGCACAACGAGGCCCTGCTTCTTCCAGTTCTTCAACATCTGACGGACGCTATTGCGCGAGACGCTGGCACCCTTCACGCTAACGCTGTGCTGGTAGGCGCCCTCGATACCGAACTCCACGTCCAGACGCTCAAAGATTGTATCATTCTTGCCCATGCGATGGCGGTCGCCTCCTCCAGCATAGTCGCGACTCATAAAAGCATTCTCTATGCGGTCACGGAAGAAGTACAGAGCCGTCTCTATCAGATAGTCGGCCACCACATCATAGATATCCAATAGTTGTGGTGTCTGTGCCTTCTGAAGCATAGTCTTCCATAGGTTAGGATTCGATTTCAGCTGCTTCTCGGCACCGCTGTAACCGTGTTTCTGAATCAGTTGCTCAGCCACCTTGCAGAGCATGATGCAGCAGGTCATTCGCTGGGCCGTCACGCAGACGCGGAAGCGTTGGCGGGCACGGGTGCGGTCATCGTTCTTCATTGTTTCCAGGCGCACCTGTTCCAGCCATTCACGCCCCCTTGCCTCCAGTTTCGGCAGTTCCACCGTTCCCTGCATAAGCGGCAACAAGTGAGCAATCTGCTGAATACGTTCCGTCTGACGGTCGGTCAGCACGTGGGGCTTATCCTCCAATGGCGCAAAGGTATTGTCGGGAGTGCGTGCGATGGCGATACGGCTCTGGAAGCCGTCTGTGTAATTG
>CADAWW010000108.1 GCA_902791675.1 uncultured Bacteroidales bacterium | reverse complement strand
GATCTGGTCGGATACCAGCCAGAAGGTGATGCCGTTGGGATTAGCCAGATCCTTACGGATACGGCCTACATACACATCATCGCAGTTCTCGTGGAAGAGTGGCATGGGGTAAACCTTGTTCTCTGGATCATCCTCCAACTGAAGGCCGTTGCCGTTCCTTACGGCTTCCTTGAATTCTTCTACGCTTACGGGACGTTCTGTCTCGGCCCAGATGCTCTCGCTGTGGCAACGCAGAGAAGGTACGCGGACACACATAGCCGAGCAGTCGGCATCGGTGTGCATAATCTTCTTCGTCTCGTTGTACATCTTCATTTCCTCCTTGGTATAACCGTTATCCGTGAAGACGTCAATCTGGGGAATAACGTTGAAGGCCAGCTGATAGGCGAACTTCTCGACGGTCGGCTTCTCGCCGGCCAATACCTGACGGTACTGTTCGTAGAGCTCGGCCATGGCAGCGGCACCGGCACCGCTGGCAGCCTGATAGCTGGCAACGTGGATGCGCCTGATGTGGCTGATATTCTCCAAAGCCTGCAGGGCAACAACCATCATGATGGTGGTACAGTTGGGGTTGGCGATGATATTGCGTGGACGGTTCAGGGCATCCTCGGCGTTACACTCGGGAACTACCAGGGGCACATCCTCGTCCATACGGAAGGCGCTGCTGTTGTCTATCATCACAGCACCGTGCTTGGTAATGGTCTCGGCAAACTCCTGGCTTGTACCGCCTCCTGCGCTGGTAAAGGCGATATCCACACCCTTGAAGTCGTCGTTATGCTGCAACAGCTTCACTTCGATTTCCTTTCCGCGGAAAGTGTATTTTGTTCCTGCACTGCGCTGGCTTCCAAAGAGAAGCAACTCGTCAATGGGGAAATTTCTCTCGTCCAAAACTCTCAGGAATTCCTGACCTACGGCACCGCTGGCACCAACAATTGCAACTTTCATATGTAAACTGATTATTATACTATCCCAAAAATTTGGCGCAAAATTACACATTTTATCTTAATTATCGTACATAAAGCGCCGTATTTCGATAAAAAAATGATATCTTTGCATCGTCATACAAGAAAAATAGCACAGAAAGATGATGCAATTGTTGTTCATACCTTATGCTTCTACAGCACTTGTTACTGATCCGACATGGATTTTCAGTATTGTGCTTTGCATCATTCTCTTTGCTCCTCTGCTATTGCGTAGCCTTCGAATCCCTCATGTCATCGGACTTATACTGGCTGGTGTGCTGATCGGAAAATTCGGCCTGAACATCCTGGACCGAGACAGCTCGTTCGAACTGTTCGGACAAGTAGGTATCTACTACATTATGTTTCTGGCCGGACTGGAGCTGGATATGGGCAGTGTGCAGCATTATGGGCGGGACGGTCTTAAGTTCGGGGCATTAACATTCCTTATTCCCTTCCTGCTGGGTCTTATCACCAGTCATTATCTGTTAGGTTTCGGCATGCTTACCAGTATTCTGATGGCATGTATATACAGTAGCCATACCCTGGTTACATACCCCACGGTGGGCAGATACGGACTGGGACGTCATCGCGTCGTTGTTAAGAGTGTTGTAGCGACTGCCTTTGCCTTGTTTGTCAGCTTGCTGGTACTGGCATTCGTGGTTGGAAGCCTAAAGCCTGACACTACTTTTCTGACTTGGATGATATTTGCAGCCAAATGTTGTATATATGGGGCAGCAGTCCTGTATATTATACCGCATTTCGGGCGTTGGTTCCTACGGCGTTACGATGATAGCGTCATGCAGTACATCTTTGTACTGGCTATGGTGTTCCTTAGCGCCTCGTTCGCAAAGCTGGTCGGCTTGGAGGGATTATTAGGAGCCTTCCTGGCAGGTCTTGTTGTAAACAGACTTATTCCCAAGACCAGTCCGCTTATGTCACGCCTGGAGTTTGTGGGCAATGCCATCTTCATCCCTTATTTCCTAATTGGAGTGGGAATGCTGATAGACGTTCGTATTATGCTGGGCGACCCCCAGGCGCTCTGGATAATTCTTGTTATGGTAGTCACTGGTGCTATCACAAAACTGGTTGCAGCCGCTGCTATGGCTTGGTGGAGTGGGGAAGACCGCAATGCCATGTGGCTTATGTTCGGTCTTACCAATGCCCATGCAGCCGGAGCCCTGGCTATCGTTATGATTGGTACGGATCCCGCAGTAAATCTTATGAATAACCAAGTGCTTAACGGCACTGTTATGCTGATACTTTTCAGTTGTGTAATAAGCGGCTTTGCCACCAGTCGGGGTGCCAAGCGTCTGGCTTTGAGTGATACTTCGCTCGAAGACAACCGCGGTTCGTATCACGGAAAGTGTCTGGTTGCCTATAGTCAGTACGACAATGTGGATGTTATGACCCAGCTCGCCATCCTTATCCGTAACCCTTATATACCGGATTCGCTGATGGGTCTTTGTGTTTCCTACGATGCCCAAGACGAAGAAGAAGGTGCCGACAGTTACCGCCTCGGTAAGCAGATGCTGGAGCTTGCCCAGGGGATAGCAGCCTCGGCAGATGTACCTATGGCTACGCTGAACCGTATAAGTACCAACATTGCCGGCGGCATACTCCGCACCATGAAGGAGAACGAATGCGGAGAGGTTGTCCTGTGCCTTTCGGACCGAACTACGGGAATGAATAAATCGTCGCTGGGACAGGTGATAGACAGCGTGATCAGCGGTTCTCATCGCGAGGTTATGATAGTCCGAAGCATAGTTCCTCCTGGCACTATACGCAGGGTGCTGGTTGCTATTCCCCAGAAAGCCGAGTATGAAGTAGGTTTCTATAAATGGCTTGAGCATATCTGTCGTATCGGTGAGCAGTTGGACTGCCATCTGGAGTTCTACGCTCACACTGACACCCTTCCGTATATAAAAGGTTATATGAAGCAGAAGCACGAGAATGTCCGCTCGCAGTATGCCGAGATGAATCTGTGGACACAGCTTCTGAACCTTCAGCATGAGACCGATGCCAACTCAATGCTGGTAGCAGTAACGGCTCGACCAGGTTTTATCTCTTACCAGCCACAGTTTGATAATCTTCCACTTCAGATTCACCGGTATTTCAGTCATACCAGTGTTATGCTGCTGTATCCCGACCAATGGGGCGATCCATTGGAAACGGTATCGGTTTTCACCCCAAATGGAACAGCCGTTACCCGTCAGCAACGTACCCTCGGAGGTTTGCTCAGACGGATATTCTTCCCTCAAAAAACCCTCTTGCTTATGCTGGCATCCTTTTTTGCCTTACCCTTCATGGCACAGAAGCCGGATTTCAGGAAGATGTCCTCTTATGTCCGTCGTGCTGCGCTCCAGCAGACTGCGCAAAGGCGCGCTGCACCTACCCATCTGCATCAGTCGCCCCTTATGTGTGCCATAGTCAGCGCTTCTTCCCAAGGTGTTCTGGAAAAATACGGCTGCAAGATTCAGGCCCAATGGGGCAATCTATATATTGTAACCCTGCGAACAGACCGCCTGGCTGCTCTTTCGCGCGAGCCGCAGATCCAACGTATAGAGGCAGGAGAACCATGTGTAGCCAATATGGACACTTCGCGTCTTGTAACTCATATAGACGCCATGCACGGCGGTCGTTTGGGAGACACACCGTGGACGGGTAGGGGAGTAGTTATGGGCATCATGGATATAGGTTTTGACCTTACCCATCCTACCTTCTATTCATCAGATGGCTCAAAGTACCGTATCCGTTCCTTTTGGGACCAGATAGACTTTAGCGGGAAGGGTGACAATAAAGACAGCATGTACATAGGCTGCGAATATACCACAGAGCGGACTATTCTTCGCAAAGCTTATGCTGCCGACGGCCTTCAGCAGTTTCATGGAACCCATACGGCAGGCACAGCAGCCGGGAGCGGCTATAACAGTTCTTACGTCGGTGCTGCCCCTGAGGCTGACATCTGTCTGGTTGCCAATGCCGTTAGCAGCGATGTGAATCTGATTCCTGATTCGCTTTGGAATCTGTACAACACAGCCAGCGACCTTCTGGGTTTCAAGTACATCTTTGATTATGCCGACCGTCATAATCAGCCCTGTGTTATATCTTTCAGTGAAGGACGCAAACAGGAACTCTATGGTGAGGATTTGCTGGCCTTTCAGATACTCGACTCCCTTCTTACACCAGGCCACATCCTGTGCTCATCGGCTGGTAATGACGGCATTAACCTTACCTACCTTCATAAGCCTGAAGGAAAAGCGAGTGCCAGTTCTCTGATGAAACTGAATAAAACATCCAAACAAGCCTTTTATAACCTTCGGGGAAATGCGAAAAACCATTATCGGTTTCAACTTCATTTCTATGCAACCCCTAACAGCAAGAAAGGAGTGATGGAGTATTCTACAGAGCAAGTATATGCACAGCCAGACAGCATGCTGATAGACACGGTTTCTGTCGGTGTTAAGCAATACATGATTTTTCTGGCCTCTTACCCATCCTGCTTCGATGAGGAAAGGATTGCCACAGAGCTTTACGTTAAGGATGTTTCTGCACCGGGCGGCCCCGACTATCGCATAGGTCTTACCCTCTTGGGTGAAGAGGTTGAGACGGAAGCCTTTACCTATAGCGGATTCTTCGAGAATACATCAACTTATCCCGAATTCTGTGATGCCGAGCGGTCGCATAGCATCAATTTTCCTTCCTGCTCCCCCAATATTATCTGCGTGGGCAGCACAGCCTACCGTACGGGAGTATCTAACTACAACGGAGATTGGGTCTCCATCAACTACGGATCTGATGGTATGCGTGGTACCAATACCAGCGTAGGTCCTTCGTTGGCAGGACTAACAAAGCCCGATGTTATGGCTCCCGGACAGAATATCATAGCGTCCTTCAGCAGTTATTATGCCGAGGCGAACCCTAATGCCGACCAGCGCGAGTGGGATGTGGAACGTTTTCAGTTCAAAGGTCGCGAATATTCGTGGAGTGCGCAGTCGGGTACCAGTATGGCATCACCCATCGTAGGTGGTATCATAGCCTGTTGGATGCAGGCTTTCCCCCGTCTTTCCTATCAGGATGCGATGGAAGCTATAGCTGCTACGTCGCGTCAGCCTGATTCGGATCTGTCCTATCCCAACAATTATTATGGTTACGGTGAAATAGATGCTGAGGCTGGACTGCAATACCTCTTTAATAAATATGGTATAGAGGATGGACTTCAATATGAAGAATTAAGAGTGAAGAGTGAAGAATCTGCTTCCGCTGTGTATGACCTTAGCGGAAGGAAGATAAATTCTCAATTTTCAATTTTCAATTCTCAACTAAAGAAGGGCATCTACATTGTTAATGGGAAAAAAGTGATAAAAAGATGATTGAACTGAATAATATAACCAAGAGTTTCGGAACTTTACAGGTGTTGCGTGGTATTAACCTGCAGATAAGCAAAGGAGAAGTCGTTGCTATCGTAGGTCCCAGTGGAGCAGGTAAGACTACGTTGTTGCAGATTATGGGCACGCTTGATAAGCCAGATACTGGTAAAGTTCTTATTAAGGGACAGGACGTATTCCGTCTCAGTGGTTCCAAGCTCAGTAAGTTCCGTAACCAGCACATCGGCTTTGTCTTCCAGTTTCACCAGCTGCTGCCCGAGTTTACGGCACTCGAGAATATCATGATTCCCGCTATGATAGGAGGGATAGGTAAGAGCGAGGCGCGTAAGCGTGCCCTGGAGTTGCTCGAGTTCATGAAGCTCTCTGACCGTGCCGACCACAAGCCCAACGAACTTTCTGGCGGCGAGAAACAGCGTGTAGCCGTTGCCCGTGCCCTTGTCAACAAGCCCGACGTCATCTTTGCCGACGAGCCCAGCGGTTCGCTTGATACACAGAACAAGGAAGAACTTCATCGTCTTTTCTTTGACCTTCGCGACCAGATGGGGCAAACCTTTGTCATCGTCACGCACGATGAAGCCCTTGCAGCTATGGCCGACCGCACCATCCATATCTGCGACGGTGTGATTCTGTAGCCTGCTCACGCAGGTTTCAGGTTTCAGGTTTCAATAACCGCTATCCCCTAACCCCTTTCCCTATACACTTTAGGGAAATTCCCCTGCGCGTTTAGGGATAATCAGTTTTTTCCCTATCGTATAGTCCGTATCTTTGCAATGTCGAAAGAGAACAAAACGGAATTACAAACAATTTAAACTATACGATTATGAAGCGCAATAACTTTTACATGATGATGATAATGGTAGCCATGATGTGCATGGCAAGTGTTAACGCAAACGCACGTGGCAGAAGAGGTGAGGGTCACAACGGATACCGCATAGAGATGAACGGTCCTGCCCGCCATCACGATATGGGTCGCCATCACGATGCTCGCCATTATGATATGCGTCCTGTTCATGTAGCAGCCCGTCCTCATGTAGTGGTAGATCATCGTCCAGCACGTCACATATACATTGGCGGCCGTTACTTTGATCCTCGTTGGGAAGGCCGTATCCGCTACGAGCGCGGACGCTGGGGTTACCTCCGCGGTCACGACTGGTACTGGTACGACAGATACTACGAGCCCGACTATTACTATGGTCATCCCGTAGCCCACTTCCACCACTGCCATGTTTCTCCCGCAGCAGCAGTAGCAGGTGTCGTTGGTGCAGTAGCATTAGGCGCTCTCATCTCTGCATTGAGCTACTAAAGTGAATCCTTCATAAAATAGAAAAGAGGCATCCGAAAGGTTGCCTCTTTTTATTGACTTCGTCACTTTAAAAATAGTGATTTTCTATTTGCTTGATACAGACCTGCTTCTTGACCATGTCTTCGACAGTGTAGGCTTCAACAAGATTGAGGATGTTGTCTTCCGCCAGTTGGTGAAAGCGCGTCTTTTCTACCCTGCCAGCAAGGCGGCGACGGTGGAGTATCTCAAGAACCACTTCGACGAGGACCTGACGAAGTCAGGAGCATAAAACCACACAAATTCATGCAAAAAGCACCGTTCTTAACATTATTTAACAGAGGGGGGGCTGTTAACATTATTTATATTTCGTATCTTTGTTGTCGATTCTGTTCATATCCCGCATTATCAAGTGTATACAAATATAATAAGGTAAAGAGAATAAATACCTATTAACCAACCAAAACAAATTAAATTAATTAAATTTTATTCAAATGAAGAAACCTTTAATTATGTTCGCCGCAGCCATGATGCTGCTGGGCGGACAGAGTGCAAATGCGATTGTCTATACGGCATTGAGCGGTTCAAACTGGAATGCGGGTGAAGGACCTGCCAAATTGTTCGACGGCACGACAGACACCAATAAGCCGACTGCTTATGAGTTGGTAATTGCAAACGACACTCACAGTAACACTGGTCGTAACTGGAAGAATTGGAAGATTTATGCTGGTAACTTCGCATCCGAAGCCGATGCTGCTCGCAATGCCAGTGGGTGGGTGATGATTGATTCAAAGGAAAACCAGGCACTATCAACAGAGCAGTTCGCGAAAGTGTCTCTTAGTCTTTCCAAAACTGTTAGCGACTTCTATTCTTATTTCCGAATTGAGATTGAAGCACTTGCCGGAAGTTGGAATGATTATTGCCAGATGGATGGTTTTACCTTTACTACCTATACAGTAGATACTTCTGCATACGATGGTGTTATTGCAGCTGCCAAGAACTTCAATTACAATTCAAGCAATGCTGATGATGACTTGAAAAATGAGTACGCCACACTTATTGGCACTCTTGATGATCTGCAGGAAGCCGCTGCAAATTCCAGTGACTTCAGTGCATTGGATGAAGCACTGAACAATGTGAATACCTTGCAAAAATACATTAACGGGTATGCTTCTAAATCCTATGTGGTGTTATCGTCTGTCGGTTCAACATGGAATGGATCTGATGCAGAGAAATTGCTCGACGGAGACAAGGGTACAAAGTGGGGTGGAGGTTTCTCCTCTGGCAACGTTGTATGGCGTCTGAAAGAAGGCATCCAGCCCATCTATTATCAGTTAACGTCAGGCGGAGACACACAAACTTATACAGGACGTAACTGGAAGTCATGGGACATCTATGCTGGTGACTTCGATAAAGCTGTCGATGCAAAGGCAGATGCTGCAACAGGTTGGGTGTTAATCTACACAACTGCTGATGGCGGTATGACTACTCAGAATACCACAACCCAAGACTTTGATTTTACGACACCACCTACCAAAAGTTATAGGTACTACAAGGTCGTTCTCAACTCAACAGCAGGAGATCAGCAGCAGATGTCAGAATTGACTCTTATTGACGGAACAACATTCCTTAATATTAAGAATGCTGCTCTACAAGCACTGCAAGACTTCAAGACCAAGTATGACTACAGCGAGGCTACCGATGCACTGAAGAGCACATTCAACACTGCTGTAGAAGCAAGAGAAGGATATGGCTGACTATGTGGCAAGCGACGAGAAGTTCGGTGCTGAGTCAGTGAACATCTCTTCTGGCCTCGATGCTGACGTCTTCACCCGCAATATTCCAGCTGTAGGCGATGTAGATATCTTCGAAGGCTTCGATAACAACACGACTGGATTCTACACCAAGACTGTGACCAATACATCAAACGGAACAACCCAGACAACGACCTATGGTGTTCCTGACAACGGCATCCTCCAAACTTCTAATGGACATACCTATGCGTTTGACTATGACAACAAAAATGCTGTGTTTATAACGAAAGGCCAGACAAAGACACTGACTATAGATGGCGGGCGTCAGAGCAAGAGCTGGAGGTTCTACTTCCTCGGCACAGCAAGCAACGGCCCTGCCGATATGACTGCTACCTTCCACTATCAAGACAACACTACATCTACGGCAGAGTTCCAGATTTACAACTGGGATACCAACAACGAGACAACACGTGCCGTGACCGTATATCAGACAGGCCGTGTATACAATGGCAGCTTGTATGATAGCAATAACAACTTCCGATTCTTCGAGATTCCTGCTTTCGTTGACCAGAACAAGGTTATTACAAGCATTAGCCTTTACAACTCGGGCGAGACTAAAGCCAACAGTAAGGCAATGGTATTCGGCTTCTGCATCGTAGGCAAGGACGACACAGCCGAGATGTTCTATTTGGGCAGCGACGGCTATGCGACCTATGTGCCTGCAGTGAAAGATATCGACATGAGCAACTTCGATGAAGATGACTTGGCAGCCTATACTGTTAAAGTTCAATCTGGTTATGCCAAGCTGACCAAGGTTACACAGATTCCTCAAGGCAGTGCTGTCGTAATGAAGGGCAGTGCAGGTTCTTATAAGTTGCCTTATACTACGGATGCTGTAGCTCTGACTGACAATGACCTTAAGGCTTCTGATGGTATTAAAACAGGTGGCGAAGGTATCTATGCTCTTGCTAAGAAAGTTAATGGAGTTGGCTTCTATCCTGTAGATGCTTCTGTCACAATTCCTGAAGGCAAGGCTTACCTTGAGGTAGCTACTAATGGCGGTGTCAAGGCCTTCTATGGCTTCGAGGAAGATGATGCTACAGGCATAAGCCTGATGGAAGATGGAAGAAGTAAGATGGAAGACGGTGCTATCTATAATGTTGCTGGTCAGCGCATCAGCAAGATGCAGAAGGGCATTAACATCGTTAACGGCAAGAAAATTTTGAAATAAAAACAATTAAGGACTTTAAAACAAGAAAACAAAGATGAAAAAGACATATATTTCCCCTGCAATGCTGACCGTTCAGCTCGGTACAGTACAGATGATGGCACAGTCATTGGATATTAATACCACTTGCTATGACCCAAATGATATTGATACTTATATTAACGACCCTAACCAAATTCGGTTAAAGGTTAACGGTTAAAGAATTCAAGAAGTTTAAAGAGTTTAAGCGGTTCAAAGTCTTTAATCCTTAATCTTTAATCCATAATCCATAATAGAAACAGAGGCAGGCGACATCGTTCGCTTGCCTCTTTTTTGTTCGCTAAAGACTAATCTGACTATAGGAATTAATTTCCCAGAAGTCTTTCTCCTAATCGTGTCTGGAAAGATTCTTTGTACATATCGCCAATAGGAAGATATGTTTTGGCATCCACGATAACGCCGTTTTTGTTGACTTCCTGTATTTTATTTAGGTTGATGATGTAAGAACGGTGGATACGTACGAAATACTTTGGCAATTTTTCTTCCACCTTAGTCATGGACAGTAGGGTAATGATAGGCTTGGGCTGATTGTCTACCCAAACCTTTATATATTCACTCATACCTTCGATATATCTAATATCGGAGGTGTTAACTTTAATGATGCGTCGGTCAGACTTCAGGAAAAGCACATCTTCTAAACCTTCTTCCTCAAAAGGAGTTGAAGTGTATGGTTCTATGGGTCTGGCAACTAACCTTTCTTTTAACCTGTTTGCTGCCCGCTGAAACTCCTGGAGGCTGAAAGGCTTCAGCAGGTAGTCAACAGCATTCACCTTAAATCCCTCTATTGCATACTCCGAGTAGGCTGTAGTGAAAACTATGAGAGGTGGTACAGCAAGTGACTTCACGAACTCCATGCCATTGAGGTCGGGCATGTTGATATCACAGAAGATGGCATCTACTGTATCATGTTCCAGAAAAGCCCGAGCTTCCAATGCACTTTGACACTGGGCCGCGAGTCCGAGGAACGGCACTTTACTGATATAGGCAACAAGCTGTTGCAGAGCCAAAGGCTCATCATCAATGGCGAGACAGCGTATCATATTAGTGGTATTTCAAGTTCGACATTATAGAAGTCAGAATCATCATGGATGTTAAGTTTGTAGTTGTACTCAAAGAGCAAATCCATGCGCTTAACGACATTGGATAGTCCAACTCCTCCTTTTTCTTTGTTCGGCTTGTTGGACTTTGTGTTCCAGCATGTGAAAAGGAGTTTGTCATTCTCTATGGTCACCCTTATTATAATAGATGAATCGCGTTGATAGCTGATACCATGCTTGAAAGCATTTTCTATGAAAGTAATGAGTATCAGTGGCGGTATTTGTCTGTTGGGTGTTTCCTTTGGCAGATCAAGTGTAATCTTTACCTTATCAGTGTATCGAAGTTGCATCAGTGCTACATAATGCCGGATAAACTCAAGTTCGGAAAAGAGGCGAACACAACGTTTGTTACCATCGTAGAGTACATATCGCATCATCTTAGACAATTCTACAATGGTTTCCTTCGCCTTTTCTGAGTCAATATCTACAAGAGCGTGGATATTGTTAAGCGTATTCATGAAGAAATGTGGGCTAATCTGGTAGCGAAGATATTCCAGTTGTTGTTCAAGGTTCTCGCGCTCAAGCTTTGCCAAACGTGTATTACCAACGTCCGCCGCCACCGGAATAGGTTGATAGGGTAACTGAAGAACCACCGCTGATGGTAGGATTAACGTTGCCCATACCGCTGAAGATACTAGTACCGCCACTGACGGTAACATTTGATTTTATAGTCGGCTTGGATGATGCTGAAACAACGAGAGTGCTTCCACCGCTTGCAGGAGTCTTGAAGGCGAATGTTTGGTCCCCGTTGGTAAAGGAGTACCAGGTATTCTTGCTCCACGATGAAGCAGAATAACATGTTTGCGTGAGGCTGGAACCCGACTCCAGTCCGCCGATGGCCACAATTGTACCGCCAGTGACATATAACTTCTTTCCGCCTTCGGTGTTGGCATCAATTCCCAATTCCGGTGATGTTTTTCCGATAGCATATACCAGTCCCCCTTTGATATAGAAATTCCCGTTGGCATCGAGGCCGTCATTTCCGGTAGAGTACCCCATAACCTGACCACCGCTTATAGTGAAGTCACTTGCAGCATTTATGGCATCGTCACTTCCTTGAACAGCTACTTGTCCGCCGCTTATATCGATTGTGCCTTTCGATTCCAAACCCTCGTGATTGGCAGAAGTGACGTTAAGCGTACCTCCTGTAACAGTGATGTTGCCATCTGCTTTTACTCCCTTGGCATATTTATGGTTTGTAGATGAACTTCCTCCACTGCCAGGTCTTCCTCCGCCGCCAGGTCTTCCTCCGCCTCCACCACTACTGGAGGAACCGTAGTTAGAACCCTGTGCCTTGGCATTGATGACACCACCGCTGATGGTGAGAGTTCCGTCAGAGTTTATAGCACGTCCGCCTTGACCTGTATTTGTCAGTGTCAGCGTTCCACCGGCGATAGTGATGGCAGCGTCGCTCTTCAGGCATGCACTGGCAGACAGGTTTGTAGCATCACTTGTGTCCACACCGCCGCTATTGCTTACCGTAATATTGGCAGTACTGTTATTTTCGTTGATGCAGAGGGTTCCTGTGGCCTTGATACCCTTAGAGGCAGTTGCTGTAGTGCTGATATTTAATATTCCGCCTTCTATGTATATATTGCCACTGTCCTCGTCTTCGTGGTCAGTTGTTTCTCCTGTGGAAGTGTCACCGTCCAGGTCACACTGGATGCCATCGTCGCCGACACCATTGATAGTAACTGTTCCGCTTTCCATAAGGAAGTACTCGTTGCACGAGATCCCGTCACCTACAGCCTTTGAGATATTAAGTGTGAGATTCTTGATTTCTATGTAGTCTCCGCTTTTGATTCCATGCTTAGTGTTGCTTATAATGTTCAGCGTACCATTCCCTTGCAGTTGGAGCTGTCCTTTGCTATAGATGCAGGCTTTTTGTTCGCCGTCCGTACTATCGGTAAGTGTGTTCACCGTGTTCTTTTTTGCGCTAAGTTGGATGCGTTTCCCGTTGGTTATATTGATAGCCGCTCCGTTGGGGTTGGTCATCGTCAATCCCGCCATAACAATGGAACATTTATAGGAACCTGTCAAAGAAAATTCTCCATTTGCGGTTGTTCCGCTGAGAGTGTAAGTGATTTCTTCATTGTCAACAGCTTCCGTATTCGTCTGAGTAATATTTACATGTGCACCGCTAATAGCTGGTTCTACATACTGAGCCACATTGCCAGCTACATAGATTGTAGCAGAAGAGGAGTTGTATTCTATATTCACATGGTTGTCTGTCACTTCACTCTCATCTACCGTCATGTAGCTGATGTCGTTCAGCGTAAAAGTCTTACCCATGATGCTCACTGTGGTTCCGTCAGCATATGTCATCTCGCCTACTTGCCTGGCAGGGAACTGATAAACTATGTTTCCTACATGGACGTTTAGTGTTTGTCCCACAGATGAAACCGTCAGAATAAAAGTATAAAGTAAGGCTGATATTTTTCTCATATTATGGAGTATTTTTACTTGCAAAGTAACATAAAATCATTCATATACGCAATTGTTTTCAACGAAACAGCCATTTTGTTCAGCGAACGGCAGGCGAATGTGATATCCGGCTTCTATCAGGATTTCTGTTACGGTTGGATACAGAGATTTCTTTTGTATTCCTTTTTTTCCCTGATATTGTATTTTTTACATTGCAAAGATAATTCTATAATGTGAATTCTTTGTATAATTGTCCAAGAAAAAGCAGATAAAAGCACAGAACTGGAGTAGTTTATATATAAATGTTATATTTCTTAAAAAAAGTGTTAAATTAGCAACCCAATTAAACTAATATCAATTATTATAAGACCATGAAGATAAAAGCCGATTATGCAAATGCCCCGCAGTGGACAGTACTAACCGTGAAGGCAACATTTCCAGAAGAACTGAAGTGCTTGGACGAGATAGCTCACAACATGTGGTGGGTGTGGAACTACGAAGCCCGCGAATTGTTCCGCGATATTGATCCCGAACTCTATCACAATGTGAACCACAATCCTGTAATGCTTTTGGAACGCCTTTCATATACACGTAAAGAGGAAATCCTGAAAGACAAAGCGTTGATGAAGCGTGTGAAGGAAGTGTATGCTATGTTTCGTAAGTATATAGACGTAGAACCCGACCATACGCGTCCCTCTGTAGCTTATTTCTGTATGGAATACGGTATTCATTCGGCTCTGAAGATATATAGCGGTGGCTTAGGTATGCTGGCTGGCGACTATGTAAAGGAAGCGAGTGACAGCAATGTGGATATGTGTGCAGTAGGATTCCTTTACCGCTTTGGCTACTTTACACAAAGCCTGGCCATGGACGGTCAGCAGATTGCCAACTACGAGGCTCAGAACTTTGCGCATTTACCTATTGAGCGTCAGCTTGATACAGACGGGAATCCACTTGTAATTGATGTGCCTTACATGAATTTCATGGTTCATGCTTATGTATGGCGTGTGAACGTGGGTCGTGTGAAACTTTATTTGCTGGACACAGACAACGAGATGAACTCGGAATATGACAAACCCATTACCCACACCTTATATGGCGGCGACTGGGAAAATCGTCTGAAGCAGGAGATCCTACTCGGTATCGGCGGCATGCTATTACTGAAGAAACTGGGTATTAAGAAGGATATTTACCATTGCAACGAGGGGCATGCCGCATTGTGTAACTTGCAGCGTCTGTGTGACTACATTGAAGAGGGCCTGACGTTCAATCAAGCCCTTGAGTTGGTACGAGCAAGCGGACTTTATACCGTTCATACCCCAGTTCCTGCAGGTCACGATTATTTCGAGGAAGGTCTGTTTGGTAAGTACATGAGTGGCTATCCGCAAAAGCTTGGTATTACATGGGACGAATTCATTGGTATGGGACGTACCAATCCTGAAGACCATGGCGAAAAATTCTGCATGAGTACCTTCGCCTGCAACACTTGTCAGGAGGTCAATGGTGTTAGCTGGTTGCATGGCGAGGTCAGCAAGAAGATGTTCAATAATATCTGGGCAGGCTACTTCCCAGAGGAGAGCCACGTGGGATTCGTAACTAACGGTGTGCATTTCCCCACATGGGCTGCCAAGGAGTGGCGCATCATTTATGATAAGTATTTCGATCCTAAATTTATGCAGGACCAGTCCAACGAGGAAATATGGCACGGTATATATAATTGCCCCGATGAGGAGATATGGACTACCCGTCAAGAGTTGAAGAGAAAGCTCTTTGAATATGTCCAAATCCAGTTCCGCGATACATGGCTAAAGAATCAGGGCGATCCTTCACGCATTACCAAGTTGGCAGCAAATTTCCAGCCCAATTCATTGGTAATCGGATTCTGTCGTCGTTTTGCCACTTACAAGCGTGCTCACCTCTTGTTTACAGACTTGGATCGCCTCTCTAAGATTGTGAACAATCCTGAGCGACCGGTCATTTTCCTTTTTGCAGGAAAGGCTCATCCTGCTGATGGTGCAGGACAGGGGCTTATCAAGATGATTTATGAGATTTCCCAGCGTCCGGAATTCCAGGCAAAAATTATCTTTGTGGAGGACTATGATTACATGTTAGCTCGTAACTTGGTTAGTGGTGTGGATATATGGATGAACACTCCGACCCGACCCATGGAAGCCAGTGGTACCAGCGGCGAGAAGGCCGAGATGAATGGTGTGGTCAACCTAAGCGTAAAGGATGGCTGGTGGTTAGAGGGCTACCGCGAGGGCGCCGGATGGGCTTTGACAGAACATCGTACCTACCAGAATCAGGAATATCAGGACCGCTTAGACGCAGCCACCATCTACTCGTTACTGGAAAACGAGATTATACCTTTATATTATAATAAGGATAAGAAGGGAATCTCCAAGGGTTGGATTCAGGTTATCAAGAACTCCATTGCCAAGATTGCACCTCATTATACGATGAAACGTCAGTTAGACGATTATTACTCAAAGTTCTACGAGAAACAAGCCCATCGTTTCCATGCTCTTGCAAAGGACGATTATCGTTTGGCCAAGGAGATTGCTCTCTGGAAAGAGACCGTAGCGGAGAGATGGAATGATATCTGTGTTGTAAGTAGCGAATATTCCTTCCCCCTCACTGGCGGTAAGACCGGAAATAGTTACCACCTGAAGGTTGTCATCAATGAACAAGGCTTGGATGATGCTGTTGGGCTTGAGAAGGTTAACATTACTACAGATGAGAACGGAGAGGAGCGTTTCTACAGTGTAGAACCTTTGAATGTGACTGGCCGTGAAGGTAATAACTTTATCTTCGAAGCTACATTGACTCCCAAGCAGGCCGGACAGTATAAGAGTGCCATCCGCATGTACCCGAGGAATAAAAACCTTCCACACCGTCAGGACTTCTGCTACGTCAAGTGGTTTGAACTGCCGCTTCTCACTAACTAATCATATACATATTATTGTCCTATTATTGCTTTAGGTGAAGGTATAAGGTGAGAATAAAAAAGATATTGAATACTATCTTTCTTGCTTCAGCACTCCTGACAAGTTGGACTATCGTTAATGCGCAAGATGTACCCATGGTGACATGGGACAGTAAGAGTCTGATAATTGACGGACAACGTGTTTGTCCTGTGATGGGTGAGTTACACTATTCACGCATTCCTGCCGCTGAATGGGCCGATGAAATAAAGAAAGTCAAGGAAGGTGGTGTGACCATGATTGCCACCTATGTTTTCTGGAACCATATAGAAGAAGAGGAGGGCATCTTCCGTTGGAATGGTCAGCGTTCCCTCCATGACTTTCTAGAAGCCTGTAAACAAGAGCAAATGCCTGTTATCTTACGTATAGGACCTTTCTGCCACGGCGAAGTGCGTAATGGCGGTATTCCTGATTGGATGTTTACCAAGGGCTGCAGGTTACGTGATAATAATATACTGTTTCTCACATATGTAGAGAAACTATACCGCCAGATTTTCACCCAGGTCCAAGGCTTACAGTGGAAAGATGGCGGCCCCGTGATTGCAGCCCAATTCGACAACGAATTCCGTGGACGCGGCGAATACCTTCTTGCATTGAAGCGGATAGCAGAGAAGGTGGGTTTCGACCTGCCATTTTATACTCGTACCGGATGGCCGGAGCTTAGAAGCCCTGTGCCTTATGGCGAGCTGCTGCCCCTTTATGGCGACTATGCAGATGGTTTCTGGGATAAAGATATCAACGAGGGATGTGGTAACTACTATAAAGCCTTCAACTTTAAGGCTTTCCGCTCATCAACTGCTATCGGAACGGATTTGTTAGGTAAACAAGAGGAGAAACTGGACAAGGGTGACAATCAGTACCCTTATTTTACTTGTGAACTCGGTGGCGGTATGGCTACAGCATATCATCGCAGGCCGTTTATTTATCCCGTGGATGCCTACTCAATGGCTTTGGTTAAACTGGGTAGCGGTTCTAATCTTCTTGGCTATTATATGTATCATGGTGGAACTAATCCGGAGGGGGTGCTCAATACCCTTAATGAGTGCCAGACTTCGCCAGGGACGGCCAATAATGATTTGCCAGTTGTGACATATGACTTCCAAGCGCCATTGGGAGAGTATGGTCAGCCTTATCCTCAATATTATATGTTGCGTCCCCTTCATCTTTTTATGCATGACTGGGGTGAGAAGCTGGCACCTATGGATGCAACATTTCCTGCTCCTCAGGATTTGAAGAAGGGAGAGGATAAACAACTCAGATGGGCGGTTAGAAGTGAAGAGTTAAGAGTGAAGAGTGAAGAATCAGGCTCCGGTTTTATCTTTATCAATAACTATGAACGTTTCTGTAAGCTAAGCGAAAAGAAGGACGTTCAACTTGAAGCATGTGGTATAAAACTGCCTATACTAACCATCCCTAGTGGTTGTATGGCCATCTTCCCCGTCAATATAGATGGTATCCGTTATGCTACAGCTCAACTTGTGGCCCGGCGTGAGGGTAAAATTTATATGATGCAGATACCGGGTATTCCTACTACAATCTGCATGCAAGACGGAAAAACGATAAAGAATGTAAAACCAAGAGGTGTAGATAAACCTATTTATGGCAATATTTATTTGCTTTCCAGACAAGAAGCAGAATGCCTGTTCTTAAGTGAAGACTTAAGACCGAAGAGTGTGAAATCCGCGACTGCTTCTGATGTTCATTTTAAGAAGGTTCAGGAGGCAGGCCCTTTGCGTAACATAGTGAAGGGAAGAGCTAAGGTGGCAGAAGCACCTTCAGAAGAAGATTGGCAACATGCTGCCATATATCAGATAACATTGCCGAATGATTCTTCACTCTTCACTCTTCATTCT
>CADAWW010000107.1 GCA_902791675.1 uncultured Bacteroidales bacterium | reverse complement strand
ACGCAAGTCTCTGAGTTCAGACCCAACTCCTTGTAGTTCTCAACCTTAGCCTTAGAAGCGTTATAGATAACGAAGTTTGGCTCGAACTTCTCCAGTTCCTCTGCTGTGGGCTGGATGAACATGTTCTTTACGAAGTGTGCCTGCCAGGCAACCTCAACGATGAAACGGACAGCCAGACGGGTAGCCTCGTTAGCACCGCAGAAAGCGTCAACTACGTACAGCTCCTTGTTGCAGAGCTCCTTGATAGCGATTTCCTTAACCTTAGCCCAAACCTCCTCGCTCATGGGGTGGTTATCGTTCTTGTATTCCTCAGATGTCCACCATACCTTATCCTGGCTTTGTGCATCCTTTACGATGTACTTGTCCTTAGGTGAACGACCAGTGTAGATACCAGTCATTACGTTAACAGCGTCCAACTCGGTGTTCTGGCCCTTATCGAAACCAGTCAAACCAGCCTTTGTCTCCTCTTCGAAGAGGAACTCGTAAGAAGGATTGTGAGCAATCACGGTAGAACCTGTGATGCCATACTTAGTCAAATCTAAATTTGCCATTGTTATTTATTATTTAATGTATATGTTGTTGTTATCTTTATTGCTTTTTACCTGCGAAAAAGGTATACCCTCTTTTTTCACGCGCAAAGTTACTGCTTTCCTCTGAAATGGTAAAATCTGATATGCGTTTTTTTACTTTCTTAACGTAGTTAGTTTGCTTTAGTCGCGCTTTTGCGAAGCAGAGTTGGCATTTTTGTTTTTATTCATCTTGCGCTCCAGGTTACGCTGCTTGATTGTCTTTTGCTTGTCAGCCTTTTGTTTTGTAATTTCCTGTGGCTTTTGTTTGCTTCTTTCAATGCTGCGGATGGCCCACTCCTGTTCCAGGTCCCAGTTGGCCTTCAATGCCAGTTTCTGAGGAAAGTAGAATACTTCCTCGGGCCTGCGTCCCTCATTGTAATTCCCGGTATCCCATTTGCCGTTATTATTGGAGTCTATGAAACAGCGAACGTAGTAGTCGCCGGGTTTCAGGTAGAAGAAATCTGCTCTTCCTTCTTTATCTGCCTTTTGGCTGGTGAAGGCCGTGGAATCTGCCGTAAACCTGTATTTCTCTTTCGAGTTCCATTCAGCATACAGTGTATAAACCTTCTTGTCTGTTTTACTCGGCAGGAAGAGGTATGGGGCAGGAAGCCAGTCTGTATCCTTCTGAATATAGAAATGTATCTTTGTTGTGTCAACATTAGCTAAGGGCTCTTTGGCTGTAAACCGTGGATTTTGATTCGGATCCAGTCCGCCTGTCGGTTTACAGGTAACCTCAAGGTAGGTCTTGGTATATGGATTCTCCTCCGGAGGGAGGGGTTTCTTGGCTTTCTTTATCTTCTTTTCGCGTTCCTTGTTCCAATCCTCAATTTTCTTGCTTTGTTCTTTCCATTTCTTTTCCCATGTGTTTTTGGCAACAAGTTCTAACGGCTCCGTATAAGGACTCAGCACGCCTGTTGAATCTGTCGCAAGGTACGTGATTTCGAAGCTCAGTGTATCCTGCTGTCTGTAGTACGTGGTATCTGTTATCCAGTAGGTTAGGGTGTCATTTTTCTCTGATGCTTCACAAATCAGGCATTTCTCGTCAAAATTCAAACCTTTAATAATAGGTAAGGTGTCTGCCGGAGCAGTGAAATAAAGACGGAAGAATTCAGGCTCCGTACGTTCTTTCTTTAAGAGATGCTGGTCTTGCCCGTCTTCGAGGAAGGAGAGCAAGACAATGTCGTCTGGCAGGAAATGTGTGTAAGGTACAACTCGGATAGAGTCGTATTCAACGGTATCACGCCAGATGGTATCCATTCTTACATCCCGTTTGCTCGAGGTGACAAATTCCACAGAGTCGAAGGCGATCTTCTCGCTTTTCTGGCTGAAAAGGAAGTTGCCGTCCTTGTCGTCCAGGGCATATGCTCTATAGCTTCCTTGCTTTACACCTTTGATGGTGAAGCGTCCCGATCCGTTTGTGCGCGAAACACGATTGAAAGGTATGGTACGCAGGACACTGTCTGTCAGATTGGAGTCGATGGGATATAAACCTACCAATATACCTTTTACCGGTTCCAGGTCCTCAGCATTCAGAACGGTGCCTGATACTTCCATGGTATCTATATCGTCACCTGTACTGAATGAGTAGGTATAGTGTCCCATGGGATTTCCTTCGTTGTTGTCCTCAATGGCATCACTGAAATCAATGGTGTACGTAGTATTGGGTTTCAACGAATCGTTGAGTTCTATCTTGATATGTTTTCCTTCGGCTTTGATGTTCGCAGGCTCTATCTGAGGCGGAGATACAATGACCTTCTCGCTGGCATTTTGCAGTTTGATGTATTCGTCGAAATTGATACGTGCCTTTTTAGTCTGTACACCTGTAGCCCGTTCTGCGGGGAACGCAGATAACACCTTGGGGGGAATCTCGTCGAATTCCCCACCGTCCGGACTTCCCAGACTGGCGCATGCAACAACCAGAATGGACAGGAAGCTATACAAAAGTGGTCTCCACTCTTTCATTCGTTCAAAGCTAGAATCTGCTCTATGTATTCGCGTTTATTGCTGAGACGCGGAATTTTGTGTTGTCCCCCCAGTTTACCCTTTTGTCTCAGCCAGTCGTTGAAGACGCCGCTCCTTGCTTTGATGATTTCCAAAGGCTGAAGCGTGATATCTTTGTAGCGCTTGGCTTCGTAATCGGAATTGATTTTCTGCAGTGCCTGGTCTAAGATGTGGGCAAAGGTGTTGATGTCTTCGGGCTCCTTGCTGAATTCTATGAGCCATTGATGACGGCATTTACCATGTTCGTCCATGAAGACAGGCGCAGCGGTATATTCCAGCACTTGGGCACCGGTCTGGGCACATGCTTCTGCAAGTCCCTTTTCGGCATTGTCGACTATGAGTTCTTCGCCAAAAGCATTGATAAAGAACTTCGTGCGCCCCGTAATAATGAACTTGTAGGGATTCTTCTGGGTAAACCTAATGGTATCGCCAATCAGGTATCTCCATAAACCGCAGGAGGTGCTGATAACCATTGCATAGTTCTTGCCAACCTCTACGTCCCAAAGTGGCAGTACGCTGGGATGCTCATTATCAAATTCATCCATTGGAATGAACTCATAGAATACCCCATAGTCTACCATCAGACTCATGGCAGGGTCTGCCGGGTTGTCCTGTAGACCGAAGAATCCTTCAGAGGCATTGTATGTCTCCATGTAATGCATACCTTCAGAGGGTATGAGATGCCTGTATTGTTCTCTGTACGGATTGAAGGCTACGCCACCGTGAAAGAAAACCTCCAGGTTGGGCCATACTTCGGAAATGTTGTTGGCCCCGGATATTTCTAATACCCTGTTCAGTACCGACATCATCCACGAGGGAACGCCGCTCAGGTTAGTGACATTCTTTTTTATGGCTTCTTGGGCAATGCGGGTGCGTTTTATCTCAAAATCGCTGAGTAAGGCAGTCTTTTTCTGGGGTGTACGCACCAGGTTGACCAGCGGATTGATATTTTCTATCAGGATAGCGCTGAGGTCTCCCACCAGACTGTTCTTCTGATTGTAATTGGGAGCGTGGCTGCCACCTAAGATCAGCGCTTTGCCGTCAAAGAGCCGGCTCTTGGGATTATTTCTCAGATACCAGGTGACACAGTCTGTCCCGCCAGCGTAGTGAATATCATGAAGTCCGTCCTTACTTACAGGAATGAATTTGCTCTTGTCGTTGGTGGTGCCGCTTGATTTGGCGTACCATTTTACTCTTCCAGGCCATAGCAAGTCGGTCTTTCCCTGCCGCATCTCGTCAATGTATCCTTTCAGATCTTCATATGTGTTTACAGGAGTCTGTTGTGCAAACCTCTCGTAACTTAATGTGTTGCTGTAGGCATGCTGATGTCCCCACTTTGTATCAGAAGCTTTGCTTAGCAGTCGTTTAAGGACGTTCAACTGCAGCTGTTGTGCCTGTGTGGCATAACGGTCCAGTTCACGTAGTCGTGAAGAGAAAATGGGGCGTATGATATTAGTAAGGTTCATTCTGGATTAATGGCTTTGTTCTGTATCAGTGTTTCATACACTTTGTTTCCTTTCTTTAATCTGTGCAGCGCATTTTTGCATGCATTCTGCTGACTTTCCTTCTTGGAATAGCCTCTGCCTTTTCCCAGTTCCATGCCAGCTACCAGTACCTTGCTGCGGAACAGGGGAGAGCCGTCCTCGCTCCGGCTTTCTTCCAGTTCGAAATTCATCTCCACCTTGTTCTTCTGGCACCATTCCAGGAGTTTACTCTTGAAATTACACTCCTTGTATGCTATCTTGTCGATGTTGATGATGTTCCCTAATATTCTGTCTTGCATGAATCGCATGCAATAGTTATAACCGCGATCTAGGTATATGGCACCTATCAGCGCTTCAAAGGCATTTCCCGCCAGATAGCTGTTGTGGGTATGTGTAGCGTTATTACTGTGGATGAGCTTGTCCAAACCGATCTGAACGGCCACTTGCCCAAGTGTTTCTCTCTGTACGATTTTGCTTCTCGCCGTAGTGAGGAATCCTTCGCGTTTGCGTTGGAAATGATGGAATACGATTTCTCCTACAACAGCATCCAGGATGGCATCGCCCAGAAACTCCAGCCTTTCATTATTAACATGGTTCCCTGTTTTGTTCGTTGCCGACATAGAACTATGCATAAGTGCCTCCTGGTAGTATTTTATGTTGTGGGGATAGAATCCCAGGATGGAATAAAAAGAGCGATAAAGCCCCTTTTCCTTCCGGAAAGGTAACTTTATCGCATCTATAAGGTTTGCAGTATACACTGTATTATTCAGCGTATTTCTTAAAGATAGCACAGGCATTGTGTCCACCGAAACCGAAGGTGTTGCTCAGGGCGGCACGTACTTTGCGGTGCTCGGCTTTGTTGAACGTAAAGTTCAGTTTGTAATCGATTTCGGGATCCTCGTCACCTTCTTCGTGATTGATGGTGGGAGGAACGATATCGTTCTTAACTGCCAATACACTGGCCATTGCTTCTATGGCACCTGCTGCACCCAGCAAGTGACCTGTCATAGACTTGGTGCTGCTGATGTTCAACTGATAAGCGTAGTCTCCGAAGACATCCTTAATGGCTTTAGCCTCAGAGATGTCGCCTACGTGGGTTGATGTGCCGTGAACATTGATATAATCAATTTCCTCAGGCTTCATTCCAGCATCCTCCAATGCATTCTCCATTACGAGTTTTGCGCCCAGACCTTCGGGATGGGAAGCTGTAATATGGTGGGCATCGGCACTCATGCCGGCACCTGCCATCTCAGCATAAATCTTTGCACCACGAGCCTTTGCGTGCTCTAATTCTTCAAGAATCAGACATGCAGCACCTTCACCCATGATGAAACCGTCACGACTGGCGCTGAATGGGCGGCTTGCGTGCTCGGGATCGTCATTGCGGGTACTTAGGGCATGCATGGCATTGAAGCCGCCTACACCACTGGGGATGATGGCTGCTTCTGCACCACCGCTAACCATCACGTCAGCTTTACCCAAACGGATCAGGTTAAAGGCATCTGCAATGGCATTGGTAGATGATGCACATGCGCTGGAGGTGATGTAGTTGGGACCATGGAATCCGTACTTTATACTGATGTAACCGGCACAGATGTCGGAAATCATCTTGGGTACAAAGAATGGACTGAACTTGGGACCCAGTGTATCACCGGTCTTGGCATAGTTTCCTGCTTCTTCCTCAAAGGTTTGCATACCTCCGATTCCAACACCCAGTACAACGCCCACGCGGTTCTTATTGACGGTCTCCAGGTCAAGTCCGCTGTCATCTACAGCCATAATGGCGGCAGACAAGCCGAACTGACAATAGGGATCCATCTTACGAGCCTCTTTGCGGTCGATGAATTGGGAAGGATCAAAGTTCTTAACCTCGCAGGCAAACTGTGTTTTGAATTTTGAGGTATCGAAATGTGTGATAGGAGCAGCGCCGCTTACGCCAGCCACCATATTCTGCCAAGTCTCCTCGGCAGTGTTACCAAGGGGGCTGACAGCGCCTATACCCGTCACTACAACTCTTTTTAATTCCATGTAATGTTTTATGAGAATTACTTGTTAGCCTCAATGAATGCGATAGCGTCAGCTACAGTAGCAATCTTCTCAGCCTTATCATCGGGAATGGTGATTTCGAAAGCCTTCTCGAACTCCATAATCAGTTCTACGGTGTCCAGAGAATCTGCACCCAGGTCATTGGTGAAAGATGCTTCGGGAGTTACATCAGCTTCGTCAACACCCAACTTGTCTACAATAATCTCTTTTACTTTAGCTTCAATTTCAGACATAATTTTTGAATTTTAATATAATTAAATAATGTTATCTCTCTCGTTTCGGGGTGCAAAGTAAATACATTTTACTCATATGTGCAACAAAATCAAATGAAAACTTAACCAAAAATGCACATTTTTGTATATTTTGTGCAATAATCGCATGATTTGATGTAAGGAAGAAAGAGAAGCGATAACTTCTCTAACTTCCCTTTTAACTTCCCTTTATAACTTCCGAAACTTCAGTAAATAATATAATGTATGTGTGTAAAGTTAAAAATAAATGAATTTCTTTTGTTCTGCTCTCGACTTTTCGTAACTTTGGCTATCACCGAAGTTACTGACACTCGGAAAAGGAAAGAAAAATAAACTTTTCTTTCACTCTTCTCTCGTTTTTTCGTAACTTTGCCATAAAGATGGCGAACTTACTCCGTCTCGGCAAAAAAAATAAATGAATTTCTTTTGTTCTGCTCTCGACTTTTCGTAACTTTGCCCACAAAAAAATCCAAGAATGAATATGCGATTTGTGTTTTTATCGGTGGTCTGCTTTGCATTGTCATGCATGGCCCAGCTGCAGACGCCCGTAAGGTTCTCCGTTCAACAGAAGAAGGTTTCTGATAACACATTGGAGGTAGAATTTATCGGTAAGGCAGAGGCCGGATGGCATGTATATGGTACAGATATTGCCGATGGCGGCCCCACACGTGCCGAACTGACTCTCGAGAAGGCGGTCGGCCTGAAGCCGGAAGGTAAACTTAGCGCAACGGGTGTCCTTCACCGTGCCATGGATGAGTTGTTCAATATGGAAGTGAGCTATATGGAAGGGACTGCTAAGTTCGTCCAGAAATTCACCATCACAGAACCCAAATACGAGGTGGCGGGGTATCTTACCTATGGTGCCTGTAATGACCAGAACTGTATGCCTCCGACAGATGTTGAGTTTAATTTCGAGGGTACAGGAACACCTCAGGCAGATAATGCTGCTGTAGAAAAAGAGAAGGCGGAGGAGAAGGTGGCAGAAGAGATAACGGTTTCCCTTGATTCAGGGGTAATTGATGCCGTTTTTGCAGATACACTGTTGGCTGATACTGCTGCAGTTTCTGCAGAATTCTCAGGTGACCTTTGGACTCCCGTTATTGATGAGTTGAAGGCTTTCGAGGACGGTTCCGATACTAAGAGCAATAGCCTTCTGGGTATTTTCCTTCTGGGAATGTTGGGCGGGCTGGTCGCCTTGCTGACTCCCTGTGTATGGCCCATCATACCTATGACGGTAAGCTTCTTCTTGAAACGTAACAAAGAACGCAGCAAGGGTATTCGCGAGGCGATTACCTATGGTGTCTGTATTGTTGTGATATATGTGGCATTAGGTCTGCTTGTGACTCTGTGTTTTGGTGCAAGTGCCTTGAATGCCCTTAGTACCAATGCCGTCTTTAATATCTTTTTCTTCCTGATGTTGCTGCTGTTTGGTGCCAGCTTCCTGGGAGGATTCGAGATAACTCTTCCTAGTAGGTTTACGAATGCTGTCGATAAGAAGTCGGAGACTACAACGGGGCTTTTGAGCATATTCCTGATGGCCTTTACGCTCAGTTTGGTCAGCTTTTCCTGCACAGGTCCCATCATCGGCTTCCTGTTAGTAGAGTTGGGTACAACGGGTAATCTGTTGGCTCCCAGTATTGGCATGTTAGGATTTGCCATCGCTTTGGCCCTTCCCTTTACCCTTTTTGCCATGTTCCCTGCATGGCTGAAGAGTGCTCCCAAGAGTGGCAACTGGATGAACTGCGTGAAGGTCTGCCTGGGATTCCTGGAGCTGGCCTTTGCCCTGAAGTTCCTCAGTGTGGCAGATTTGGCGTATGGCTGGCATCTGCTCGACCGGGAGACCTTCCTGTGCTTGTGGATTGTGCTTTTTGCTTTGATGGGCGCTTATCTGATTGGATGGATCCGCTTCCCGCATGACGAGGACGAATACAACGAAATGGGTGAGGTGATAGTGAACCACCGGACCAGTATTCCCCGTTTCTTTGGCGGTTTGCTTTCCTTTGCCTTCGCTGTAAGGCTGTCAGTGCCTTTGCTCCTCCTATGCAGACGCAGGACTTCAATCTGTATGAAAACGAGGTAAAGGCTCGTTTTACCGATTATGACGAGGGAATGGCCTATGCCAAAGCTCATGGCATGCCCGTTATGATTGACTTTACCGGTTACGGATGTGTAAACTGCCGTAAGATGGAGGCCGCCGTATGGACAGATCCCCGTGTGGCAGAGATTATGAACAGCAAATATGTGCTCATTACATTGTACGTCGATGAAAAAACACCGTTGTCAGAGCCTTTGGTTGTAAAGGAAAACGGGGAGGAGCATAAACTCCGTACCGTAGGAGACCGTTGGAGTTACCTGCAGCGCAGCAAGTTCGGTGCCAATGCACAGCCTTTCTATGTATTGCTCAATAACGAAGGTCACCCCCTGAATAAATCCTATTCGTATAACGAGGATATTAATGCTTACCTCGATTTCCTGCAAAAAGGACTGGAAAGGTTGGGGGGAAGAAAACGTTAACGTCAACGATAACGAAGTAAAAGTTACAGTGCCCGTTGGTTCTGCCAACGGGAAACGATAGCGACAACGAAAGACGAATAACGCTAACCGCTAACCAATAACGAAGTAATAGTTACAGTGCCCGTTGGTTCTGCCAACGGGAAACGATAGCAATAACGAAAGACGATAACGAACACGTGTAGAGCAAAAGTCTAAGCGAAGCGGTAACTTCTAGGCCGTAAGGCCGGTAACTTCGTGGTCCAACTGCCCGATAACTCCTAAAATAATTCATAATGAAGCATTTATTTACTCTTTTATCTGCATTATTTTTCACAACCCTGTGCTCATTCGGTGTCAAGACACAGCCTTATGTCGGTTCCCGTATTTTCTGGGACTCCCGCTCTCCTATCGTAGTATTTAACGGAGGAGGGTATGCCCGTGTGATGGAGCTGCAGGACGGACGTCTGATGGCATGCTGTGAATGGGCAGGCATACGTATCTCTTATAGTACAAATAAAGGACAGACGTGGAAAGACCCCGTCACCATTGTTTCTAATACGAATAATATTCCTAACTGCGTACCGGATATGATTCAACTGCGCGACGGTACGATTATTGTAGCTTACAATCCCCGTCCCGCCACTCCTTATACCGACGACCGGCGATTCAGCATTCGCTTAAAGCGCAGCACAAATAACGGTCGCACCTGGAGCAAAGAGATTGTGGTCTACGACGGTGGCTCTACGTTCGAAAATGGGTGTTGGGAACCTTGTCTGCTGGAACTCCCCTCGGGTGAATTGCAATTGTATTTTGCCGATGAGAGTCCTTATGATAAGAATGCAGACCAGCAGATTTCCATTTGCCGTTCCTTCGATAAGGGCCTGACATGGTCCAAACCTGCCTGCGTGTCCTATCGTGCGGGTTTTCGTGACGGGATGCCTGTTCCCGTCTTGCTTTCCGACAGCACCACCATTGCTGTAGCCATCGAGGACAACGGATGGGGCTACAACGATTTCCTGCCTACAATTGTCCGAAATCCCATATCACGTAATTGGAGCTCATTTGTGTCGGCCTCAAGTAGCTACAGGACAAAGGCCGTAGATTATAAAACCTGTCCAATGGCCATGGGCGGTGCCCCTTATCTGCGTGTGCTTCCCAATGGCGAGACAGTTCTTTCGCATCAGTCACCTTACAACCACTCCGGCAAGCCGGATATGTACGTCTATGTAGGAAATAATCAGGCCCGTAACTTCAAGGCGATGAGCAGTCCTTTTCCTGTTCCGCAGGACCAGCAGGCATTATGGAATTCGTTGGCTGTGATTGATACCGGTGTGGTAGTGGCTGTTTCGGGTTACTCAGGTGGCATAAAGATGGTAAAGGGTTATCCTAAACATCAGTTGGAGGTGCCATACGGTCATCCTGTAGTGGATGGAACAAGAACCAATTCGGAAGGTTATTTCTCAACCAGAGGCGAACAGATCCTCATGGGCAGCGAGACAGAGACCTATACGTATGCCGATCTGGCTTATGACGAGGATTCTCTTTATGTCGTTTGTCGGGTTTATGATAACAAACAGGTCTCCTCAGGCGAGTATGCCGATGTTGTCAGCATAAGTATAGATACGGAATCATCACCCTATACAACTCCCCAGAAGACATCCTATAAATATGATGTTTCGCCTGATGCCACCTTTGCTTTTTTCATGGGGACGGGTTCTAAATGGGAAAAGCAGGACGTTTCAGCCTCTCACCTGGCCTTCAAGCCGAGCACGACACTTTACACGTTCGAAATGGCTATCCCCTGGTCGGAACTTGGTCAGGAGAAAGCCCCCTTGGGTAATGCTATGACCTTTAATATTCAGGTTACCAACGGAGACGGCGCTGCTCAGGTGGTCGAGTGTATAGCCGACACAAAGCCCAACGGCCCCTATACGTGGATGCCATTGCATTTTCATGCCAACGAGCAGGAACTGTCTTTGCCGCAAAAGCAAGGATGGGAATCGTGTTTTTTCCGTTTAGTGGGGAGTAGGGATGATTACCGGCTTTGCTCCGATAAGGAGTTCTGTAGTGTCCAAGTCTATGATTTGCATGGCCGTTCCCTGTTTTTTATGAACGGTCGGGACACAAACGTACGTTTGCCATTCCTGTTTCCCGGCATATATGTAATCCGCGCTTCCTTTTGGAACGGAGAAACACTCTCGCGTAAGTTGTCTATTGGCGTATAATTGTGTGCCTCCTTGCAAGATAAGGAAAAAAGTATATTCTTTTTTGCGTAGCTAATCATTTTTTTTATAACTTCGCGGCGAAATATGCGCCTTTATGCAAATATTGGCGCTGGATTTGCTATTGATTAAAATAAAAAACAGATAAACAAGAATGGAAAAAATTCAAGAACTTACCGAGAAAATCTATCGCGAGGGCGTAGAGAAGGGTCAGGCTGCGGCTGACCGCATCATTGAGGAAGCAAAGCAGACAGCCGAGCAGATTATTGCAGAAGCCAGAGAGCAGGCTAAGGCTATTGAGGTTCAGGCTCAGAAGAAAGCAGCTGAGTTGGATGCTAATACTAAGAGCGAGCTGAAACTCTATACCAGCCAGGCTTTGAATGCCCTGAAGAGTGAGGTAGCCAATATTCTCACGGATAAGGTTGCCAAGGATGCTGCAGCAGGTTTGGCTGCCGACAAGAATTTCTTGGGACAGTTTGCTGTAATGCTGGCCAGCAAGTGGGCTGATAACGAGGCAATCGTGTTGTCTTCAAGCGAGGCCGACAGTCTGAAGGAGTATTTCTCCAAGCAGGCAAAAGAATTGCTGGACAAGGGTGTTACTATCAACAAGGTGAATGGCAAGGATACCCTGCTCACGATATCTCCGGCAGACGGCAGCTATAAAGTGAACTTCGGAAAAGAAGAGTTTGAAGCTTACTTCAAGAACTTCTTGCGTCCACAACTGGTTGATATGCTTTTTTGAGTAAACAAGTAAACGAGTAAACAAAAACAAGCAAGCGAGTTTCAAGTAACAACAACCGACTTGTCAACTTGTTAACTCGTCAACCAAAAAGAATATGGCAAATTATTATTGCATGATGGCAGGTCTGCCGGACATTGAATTGTCTGATACGCAGCCCGGCATTAGTTTCCAGGAACTGCGAGAGCAATGCGAGGACAGATAGATTTCTGGGGCAATTTTTCGTTGGAGCAGTTACGCGACCTCATCACGAGTGCCACAGAGCTGAACTTCAACGTACATCGTTATCCCGCATTCATGAGTATCTTTGCCCGTGAGTATAGCTACAATAAAGATACTAAAGGCTATTTCCCGGAGGACGAGATATTGTATCAGTTTTATAAGTATGCAATCGAGACTTGTTCCAATAAGTTTATTCGCGAGTGGAACAAACTGAACCTGAATATCACCAATATCCTGACTGCTATGCTGGCACGTAAGCAAGGTTGGAGCGTGGCCGACTTTATAAAAGGCGACGGAGAGGTACAGGAGATGATTCGTGAGAACAAGACCAAGGATTTTGACCTTACTCATGAGTTCGATTATGTGAAGAGCCTGGTAAAGATTGTCGATGAGGAAGATCCTGTGAAGAAAGAGAAGATGATCGATGCCTTTAAGTGGTTGTGGTTGGACGAGAAGACTTTCTTTAATCCCTTCAGTCTGGAGGCTGTATATGCCTATCTCTGTAAGTTGGAGATGCAGTACCGTTGGGCAAAACTCGACCCGGAAACAGGTAAAGAGACCTTCAAGCAGATTATCGACAACCTGCGTGGTGAAGCCAGAGTGCCTGAAGAATTCTTGAAATAATTAAAACACAAAATATAACTATGACAAAAGGAAAAGTTAGTGGCGTTGTTGCCAATATGGTCACACTCCGTGTGGACGGACCTGTGCTCCAGGGCGAGATATGCTACATCACAACGGGGGGCGACCGCCTGATGGCCGAGGTCATCAAGGTGATCGGTCAGGATGTATACGTTCAGGTGTTCGAGTCCACTCGTGGCTTGAAGGTTGGAGCGGAGGCCGAGTTCACCGGTCACATGCTGGAGATTCAGTTGGGCCCGGGTATGTTAAGTAAGAACTACGACGGTTTGCAGAACGACCTTGACAAGATGGAGGGCGTATTCCTGAAACGTGGTCAGTACACCGAGCCTTTGGATGCAGAGCGTGAGTGGGACTTCGAACCTATCGTAAAGGTAGGCGATAAGGTAGAGAGTAGCGCCTGGCTGGGTAAGGTAGAAGAAAACCATCAGCCCCTGAAGATTATGGCTCCTTTCCAGATGCAGGGAGTTGCTACGGTTAAGAGCATTGTGCCTGCCGGTAAATATAAGATTCATGATGTGGTAGCTGTTCTAACAGACGAGCAGGGCAATGACATCAACGTTGATATGGTACAGCACTGGCCCGTGAAGTTTGCTATGACGAACTACAAGGAGAAGCCACGTCCATTCAAACTGCTGGAAACAGGTGTCCGTACTATCGATACCTTCAATCCTATCGTCGAGGGTGGTACGGGTTTCATTCCCGGTCCCTTCGGTACAGGTAAGACGGTGCTCCAGCATGCTATCTCTAAGCAGGCCGAAGCAGATATCGTTATCATAGCAGCCTGCGGTGAGCGTGCAAACGAGGTTGTGGAGATCTTTACCGAGTTCCCCGAACTGGTTGACCCCCATACAGGTCGTAAGTTGATGGAGCGTACCATCATCATTGCCAATACATCTAACATGCCCGTAGCTGCCCGTGAGGCTTCTGTATATACAGCCATGACAATGGCCGAGTACTATCGCTCTATGGGTCTGCGCGTATTGTTGATGGCCGACTCAACCTCACGTTGGGCACAGGCATTGCGCGAGATGTCAAACCGTATGGAGGAGTTGCCCGGACCCGATGCCTTAACGGCGAGGTCGGTTCTGTAACTTTCCTCGGTACCGTATCACCAGCCGGCGGTAACCTCAAGGAGCCTGTTACGGAGAATACCAAGAAGGTAGCCCGTTGCTTCTACGCGCTGGAGCAGGACCGTGCCGATAAGAAGCGTTACCCCGCTGTGAATCCTATCGATTCCTACTCTAAGTACCTGGAGTACCCCGAGTTCGCTGAATATATAAAGGAACATATCAATGAGGAGTGGATTCCTAAGGTACTGAATCTTAAGACCCGTATGCAGCGTGGTAAGGAAATTGCCGAGCAGATCAATATTCTTGGTGATGACGGTGTACCTGTCGACTATCATGTGACTTTCTGGAAGTCAGAGGTTATAGACTATGTCATCCTGCAGCAGGATGCGTTCGACGAAGTGGATGCCGTTACACCTTTGGAGCGTCAGGAGGAGATCCTGAACCTTGTAACCAAGATCTGCGAGAAGGAGGACTTCCAGTTCGATACGTTCTTGGATGTTACCGACTACTTCAAGAAGATGATTAATCTCTGCAAGCAGATGAACTACTCTCTGTATAAGAGCGAACAGTACTACGACTACGTAAAGCAAATAGAAGCAATGTTAAATTAAGTTGACAACTCGTCAACTTGTCAACTAAAAGATTATGGCAACAGCATTTCAAAAAGTATATACACAGATCAGTCAGATTACCAAGGCTACTTGTTCGCTGAAGGCAAAGGGCGTTGGTTACGACGAACTGGCTACCATCAACGGTAAACTGGCCCAGGTGGTAAAGATAATGGGTGACAATGTTACCCTTCAGGTGTTCGAGGGAACAGGTGGTATCCCTACTAATGCTGAGGTTACGTTTCTCGGCAAGTCCCCCTCGCTGAAGGTGAGCGACCAGTTGGCCGGACGTTTCTTCAATGCATACGGACTGCCCATCGATGGAGGTCCGGAGATCGAAGGTAAGGAAGTTCCCATTGGCGGTCCCAGCGTGAACCCCGTACGTCGTAAGCAGCCCAGCGAGCTGATTGCTACAGGTATCGCCGGTATCGATATGAACAATACCCTTGTGTCTGGACAGAAGATTCCTTTCTTTGCCGACCCCGACCAGCCTTTCAACGAAGTAATGGCTATGGTGGCCATGCGCGCCAAGTGCGACAAGATTATCTTGGGCGGTATGGGTATGACCAACGACGACTATTATTTCTTCCGCAACACCTTCTCCAATGCAGGTGCCTTGGACCGTATCATTTCATTCATCAATACCACCGAGGACCCTGCCGTAGAGCGTCTGCTGATTCCTGATATGGCACTGACGGCTGCAGAGTATTTCGCAGTCGAGAAGCACGAGACAGTGCTGGTACTGCTGACCGACATGACCTCTTACGCCGACTCTCTGAGTATCGTAAGCAACCGTATGGACCAGATTCCTTCAAAGGATTCTATGCCCGGTTCTCTTTATTCAGACTTGGCCAAGATTTACGAGAAGGCTGCTCAGTTCCCCGAGAGCGCAGGTGGCGGTTCCATCACCATCATTGCTGTAACAACACTGAGTGGTGGCGATATCACACATGCCGTACCCGATAATACCGGTTATATCACCGAGGGTCAGCTCTACCTGCGTCGTGACAGCGATGTCGGTAAGGTTATCGTAGATCCCTTCCGCTCACTGTCCCGTCTGAAGCAGTTGGTTGCAGGCAAGAAGACACGTAAGGACCACTCTCAGGTAATGAATGCCGCTATCCGTCTGTATGCCGATGCTGCGAATGCCAAGACCAAGCTGGAGAATGGTTTCGACCTTACGGATTATGACAACCGCTGTCTGTCCTTTGCCAAGGACTACTCCAGCAAGTTGCTGGCTATCGATGTGAATCTGAACACCGAGGAGATGCTTGATGTCACATGGGGACTTTTCCGCAAGTACTTCAAACTGGAAGAGGTGAATATCAAGAAGGAGTTCACGGATATTTATTGGAAATAAGAAGAAGCCCTTGAGCGTTTTGCTCAGGGGCTTTTTTAGTTTAGAGTTGAGTGTTTAGAGTTGAGAGACGGTATTTAAGTTTGGAGTATAATAGTTGTATGGTACTTTAGACTCAAAAACTTTTAACTTTCCACTGACTCTAATCTCTAAACTATACACTCTAACCTTTACACAATATTACTTCCCGAACAGGAATTTCCCTAAAGGCTTGCTAGTATGCAGCAGGTGACTGATAAGCAGACACATCGCCACTATAGGCAGTGCTACGCCCACCGATAGCAAAAGGTCTATCAGGAAGTTGGGATGGTGCGCATTCAGCCATGTTCCGATAAAGGGCATGGAGGGGATGAGCAGGAAATGCAGCAGATACACATCCAGGGTGCGCTGTCCCGTATATTGCAAGGCTCTTCCCAAAGGATGCTCCATGGTAAACCACTTCTTATTATACCTGAAGAACATCACCACCATCAGCAACAACGAGTACATCGCTGTTGTGCGGGGCAGGTTGGTCCAGGCAAATTTCAGCGTGTGCCAACGGAAGATGTCTGCGCAGCAGATCACTGCTAGGGTAGTTACCAGCGGGAAAAACCACACACTGTCAAACAGCTTCTGTATCTTCTCCCAGTATCTGTGAACAATATTACCCAAGAGGAAGAACTGCATGAACCTGATGGTCTGCACCAGACTGGTATAGGCAAAGAACGG
>CADAWW010000106.1 GCA_902791675.1 uncultured Bacteroidales bacterium | reverse complement strand
ATCATTCAACTTTTGCCAGGGTTAAGGATTAAAGTATCAAACAAGCATTCAACCTATGGCAGGGTTAAAGTAAAATCCATTCAACTTTTTTTAGGGAAGCACAAACCTTTAATGTCGATATGAGAAACAAAAGGATTATATTTAGTATAGTATTTGCTCTTTGCCTGCTACAGGCGAGAGCACAATCGTGGCTTACGGCTGGTCCCTACCTGCAGGAACTGACTCCTGACGGGGTTACCGTCGTCTTTGAACACGGCATCCCGTCGGTTTCCTGGATTGAGGTCAGGGAAAAGGGAAGTACAGAAACGACCAGTTATTTTCAGACGGTGAACGGAAGGGTGAAGGCTTATAGTCAGATTCTGACAAACAAGAATTCGGCCCAGCCAGTGCAGAATTTCGCCATCCGGGCAGAAGGACTGAAGCCGGCTACAACGTATGAATACAGGATAAAAGCACACAAGACGCTGCAGCATAACTCAGAAGGCTTTACGGCAAGTATGACCTCAAGCAGTTCTTATTCTTCGGCATGGAAGCAGTTTACTACACAAGATCCCAACCAGACAGAGCATCATATATTTATTACCAGCGATATGCATAATAAGCCCGATTCGTTGGAGGCGTTGCTGAAGTTTCTGGATTACAAGACCTGTGACCGTATCATCTATAACGGAGATATGACCAACTACATGCAGTTTGGTGATCAGGATCCTTATAAGGGCTTTATCAATAAAAGTGTAAGTCTCTTTGCTCAGAACAAACCCTTTGAGATTGTACGTGGCAATCACGAAACGCGCGGAAATATGTCGCGTCGCTTTATGGATTACTTCCCCCATAAGAGCGGACACATATACAATGCCTACCGTTGGGGAGACTTGGAGATTATTTTGCTGGACAGCGGCGAGGATAAGGTGGACAGTGACAAGGAATATTATGGGATGTCCTCTTTCTACAGCTATCGGGAGGAAATGGCCCGATGGTTGGAGGAACTGATAAAAACCGACGAGTTCAGGACAGCTAAGTACCGCATCGTAATCTGCCATTTCACGTTACTGTCGGACGATGGAAAGCCTACCGACAGGTTCGGCGGTGAACCTCAGCTTATCAGCCTGATACTGCCCTTGTTGAAGAAGTGCGACATAGATATGGTTATAAGCGGACATATCCACCCGGCTACCTATACCTATATGGGCAAAAACTATAAGGGAAAGGGTAATCAGTTCGAGGAGTACAACATTGGCGCACACAGTGGCATGCGAATAGATATTGCTGACGGTAATATTCATCTGAAGATTGTGTCGACGGAAGGAAAGGTCTTGCTGGACAAAAATACCAAGGATGTTAAGGCTAACAAGATTCCTGTATATATAACCTCTCGGGGAAACGGTCAGCCCGCCCTCGTTCCAGATGGTTACTACGCTCTTTCGCCTTTCTTGCAGGATGCTGCAGGACTGGTTTATACTTATGATACAGATGCTCTCCGAAACCCATACGGGAATGCGACAGACTATGCCCATCCCTTGGGAAAGAATGGCGAGCACGCTTACCTGTACTGCCAGAACAGTGGTAGTGCCAACCTGGCTAACCGCACTTTCTACCTGAGAGCCAATGCGGATGGGAGCTATACGGTACAAAGTTGTTCGGGTGAGCCTTATTCTTTCTTGGATATTGCTTCTTACGACCGCCATCTGGCCATCCACAGTGCCAGGGAGCAGCATACTTTTGGCTTGTATGCGGCAGAACATCCTTCCTTTGCCGAGGGTGAGTACATGATGCAGCAGGTTCAGGGAGCCGTGCTTTTCGATTCTCTGGCCTCTGAAGTGCATGGATTGGAGAACCTTCAGATGCTCACGCCGCTGGATTCCGTTAAGATAACTCCTGCCATTGTCATTCGCAGAGCATTGGGAGAGGCACGGGGGATACTGGCTCTGTACCCGCCCGGAGATAATCCCGGACAGGTTTCGCCCTTGTTGAGTAATACGCTCAGGGGTTACATAGAAGAGGCGCAGGCTCTGGCCGAAAACAAGAATACTACGCCTAAGCAGGCAGAGGAGGTGGTAAAGAGTCTGTTGGATAGTGCCCATGCCTACGAGGAAACGGCATCTACGGCGCTAAACCCTGTTACAGACGGGTTTTACTGGCTGACATGTGCCTATCGTGCCTTTGAGCTCCGCCAGGGAAAGCAGAAAGTAATGAGGGTTCAGGAAACAGACGGGCAGGTGAGCCTCAGATGGAATAACGCCAACATGAGCGATGGCGCTACTGCCTTCAGAATCACGCCTGGCGGAGAAAGCGAGATTATGCAGGATTATCTGGGCAGGTGGTCTGACCGCTATTTATTCCGCTATGATACAGAAGGTATGTTTACAATTTGCGATGCCGATATGCCGGATCATCTTTTGTCGGCAAACGACTCATGGATAGGTGAGAAAGGTCTTTATGGAAAACCTGCCGAAGGGCCCGTTACGGCCCGCCCGGACAATTATCTATACCCTGGCTACTGTTCTTCCTGGTTCTTGCAACGGGCCTGTCATCAGGTTACCACACCTACGACAGGATGGGCTGTAATGAGTGTTTCTTTCCCTGTAGAAGTTCCTGAGGGGGTTGAGGTATTCAGCGTGTCGGAGAAAGATGGTCTTCTCCACCTGGTTCCCTATCTCCAGCCTGTTATTCCTGCTCGTACGGCTGTTGTGGTGTATGCATCCAAAGGCACTTATACTTTCTGGAGCACGACTGCCGAAATGCCGGCTATAGAAGGCAATGTCCTGGTGGCAAACTGCGAGGATCGTAAGGATATGGCATCCGGAAGCATGGCTCTGTTGAAGGTGAAGAACGGTCAGGTGGGATTCCAGAAATCGACACAGAAAACGATATCTGCCGGTTCGGCTTACATTCCTTATTCAGAAGGACAGGATGAATTCAGGGTGCTGCAAGATGCTGAGGATGCCATAGAGGTAATTGGTGATTCACCGTCCGGAATTCTGGGGAAGACCGCATATGACCTTTCGGGCCGTCATGTGGGAAACCGGATGAAAAGGGGATTAATTATTCAGAACAACAAAAAAATGCTTAGAAGATGAAAGCTGTAATACGATATTTTTTGTTTGCCTTTGTTACCTTTCTGGTGCCAGTGTTTGTGTTGTCGGGCAACACATGCTTCAGGGGCGGTCCCTATTTGCAGGAACTTGCCCCGGACGGGGTTACCGTAGTGTTCGAGAATACGTTGCCTACATTCTCGTGGGTGGAGCTACGCAAGAAAGGTCAGACGTCTGTTACCAAGTTTTATCAGGATGTTGAGGGGCAGCATCAGGCTTACGACTATATTCAGGCTCCTTCTGCTGCCTTGCCTGTTCAGAATTTTGCCATTCGCCTGAGCGGCTTGTCGTCCGATACTATGTATGAATATAGGGTTGTCTCGCAGAAAATAGACCAGATGAAGCCTTACAGTCTGACGGTAAGTACTCAGTACGAGTCGGACTGGTTCGGATTCTGCACCCCCAGCGATAAGGCTTCCACACATCGGCTGCTGGTGTTGAGCGATCTGCACAACCGTCCCTCCACACTCGGGAAATTCCTTACGGCATTGGACTGTAAGACTGCCGACCATATTATCTATGCCGGCGATATGATGGACAATATGCAGATGAAGACTGCCAGCGGCTCAGCTAATAAGGCCGAGGAGCCGTATGCTTCGTTCATCAATGTCAGCACACAGTTTTTTGCCACTCAGAAGGATTTCTGTATGTTGCGCGGCGACCATGAGACCAAGGGGGATGCTGCTGATTATTTCGGCACCTATTTCCCCCATCAGAGCGGCAAACTGTATAATGCATACCGTTGGGGTGATCTGGAGATTGTCTTACTGGATGGCGGTGAGGCTATGCCCGACGATGACCCCACGGCCCGTAGTACTTCTTTGGCGGCTTATAACCCATACAGGCAGGAAGAAGCCCGATGGCTGGAACAGCTTATCCAGACCGCCGAATATAAAGAGGCAGCATACCGCATCGTGGTGAGCCATCTGCCCATCCCCAACGTGTCGGAGGATGAACAGCAGGCTGGAGCCAGGTATTTTGCCTACCTGATGTTGCCTATCCTGAATCAGGCGGATGTTGATTTGATGATATGCGGGCATCTGCATCCCGAGACTTATATGTTTATCGAACCTACAGAGGATGTGCACTTCCCTTCTCTTGTGCAAGGCTATAATTCGGCATTGCGTATCGAAATCGAAGGAGGAAGGATTACTATGAAAGTGGTGAATGAGGACGGAAATGTCCTGCTCGCTAAAACGTTGTAAGCGAGAGAAGGCTACTTGCGATACTTCTCTGCATTCTTGTCCTCTAAAACGGAAAGATAGCTGGTGTACCGGCTCTGTGCAATGCGGTGCTCCTCGACTGCCTGAAGCACAGCGCAGCCGGGTTCGTTTGTGTGTGTACAGTCACCGAATCGGCACCCTTGGCCAATCTGGAATATTTCGCGGAAGTAATGCGACACTTCGGTCCTTTCCATATCGAAGGTGCCGAACCCCTTGATGCCTGGTGTGTCTATTATATAGGAGTTGAGAGTTGAGAGTTGAGAGTTGAGAGTTGTAGGGAGCGAATACATCTCGGAGAATGTGGTGGTGTGCATACCGGTATCGTGGGCGGAGCTGATTTCTGCTGTTTTGACATTGGCTTCGGGAATAAGCCGATTCAGCAGTGTGCTCTTTCCCACACCGCTATTCCCGCTGAGCAAAGTTGTCTTACCGGCGAAAGCTTGGTATATGGCCTCTATGCCGTCTCCAGTGGAGGCGCTGCAGCGCAGGCACGGATAGCCTATATTTTCGTAAAGCGAGATGATGGCCTGTAAATATCGGTTGTCTGCCTCATCGTAAATGTCCGTTTTGTTGAATATCAGCACTACGGGTATCCTGTAGGCCTCGGCACTGGCCAGAAAACGGTCAATAAAAGTCGTGCTGGTCTCTGGGTGAGAGATGGTAACAATAAGGGCGGCCTGATCAACATTGGCAGCAATGATATGGCTCTGTTTGCTTAGGTTGCTGGCCTTACGGATGACGTAATTCTTGCGGTCCTCTATTTCATCTATTAATGCTGTCTGCCCATCAGCACCTGGCGTAATGCTTACTCTATCTCCAACAGCTACGGGATTTGTACTCCGGATGCCTTTCAGGCGGAAGTTCCCCTTGACCTTACAATCAAAAAGCTGGCCGTCGTCCGTCCTGACAACGTACCAGCTTCCCGTATTCTTGATAACAAGTCCGTTCAATGTTCAAAGAGACTAGACTGTCATGATTTCCTTTTCCTTGGCAGCCATCAGGGCTTCAATCTGCTTGATGTACTTATCGTGCATCTTCTGCAGTTTGTCCTCGGCGTCCTTCTCAGCATCCTCGGCAAGACCGTCCTTGACACCCTTCTTCAGCTTCTCCAGGATATCCCTGCGGGCATTGCGAACACTAATCTTAGCCTGCTCCTCTTCCTTCCCGCACTGTTTAACCAGCTGCTTACGACGCTCTTCGGTCAAGGGGGGGATGTTCAGGCGGATAATCTCGCCGTTGTTGTCGGGCATAATGCCCACTTCACTGTCGATAATAGCCTTTTCGATAACCTTGAACATGGTCTTGTCCCAGGGCTTGATGGCAATGGTGCGTGCATCGGGGGTATTGACGGCGGCCACATTGTTCAGGGGAACCATGCTTCCGTAATTTTCAACACGAATACCGTCCAGTATCTTTATGTTGGCCTTTCCTGCACGAATGCGTGCCAATGAATCGTCCAGATACATTACGGCTTCTTCCATTTTCTCCTCGGCTAATGCCAAAGTTTCCTTAACATCAATCATAATGGGTCTTATTTAGAGTGGTTCTTTATTACTTTGCAACAATTATGAAGCAAAAGTAGGTTAATTATTTTAAAAAAACAAGATGCAAGCCTCTGAAATGTATATTTTTTCCTATATTTGTGCCGATTATTGCATAATATGATGGAAATTGATGCCCGTATCAACGACTTGTTGCAGTATTTAGAGCCCATCACACTGGAGCAGATGTCGAGTATCCGCCTTATGAACAGGACGGATACAAAATTTGTTACCAACAAGGAGAATCTGGCCCGACTTCTGGAACTTGCTCAGGGCAAATATTATGCGCAGTTCAATAACGACAGTAGAATAGCCAATTATATGACTACTTACTGGGATACAGAAAATCATCGTTTCTTCCTGGAACATCATAATGGTCGTGCTCCGCGTCAGAAGGTGCGTGTACGAACCTATATGGATAGTGATCTGACCTTCCTGGAGGTAAAGACTAAGAATAATCATGGCAGAACCAAGAAGAAACGTGTGGAGGTTCCTTCGCAGGACATCGATGTTCAGGGTACTAACGGAGAGTTCGTTGAGGGCCTTGTGCATCAAGGGCTCAACGAGATGCATCCCACTGTCCGTAATCAGTTCCATCGTATCACATTGGTGAACTATGAAAAGACAGAACGTCTGACAATCGACTACGATGTGCACTTTTATAATATGGAGACAGGCACCGATGCCAATGTGGGACCATTGGTGATTATAGAATTAAAGCGTGACGGCAATGTGTACAGCCCTGTACTTGACATACTGAGAACTCTTCGCATTAAGCCTTCGGGTTTCAGTAAGTACTGCATAGGCAGTGTAATGACCAACAAGAAGCTCAAACAAAATATTTTCAAGGAGAAAATGATTGTCCTGAGCAAACTGGCAAAGACAAAGATTAACTAAAAACAACAAACTGACAATATGGATTTCTTTAATGACATTAATTATCAGCTGGGTAATATGATTGGGTTGACACTCTTCGACCCCCAGCATTTCATCTCACTGGTAATGCGCTTCGCCATCAACTTAGGCGTAGTATGTATTATTGCGCGTTGCTTCTATTTCCCTCGCAGTAAGCGTCGCGACTACATGTTCATCTTTATCCTCATGTCCGCCAGCATCTTCCTGCTGGTATCCTTGATGGAAGGCGACGGCATGAACCTGGGTGCCGCAATGGGACTCTTTGCCATCTTCGGCATCATGCGTTTCCGTACCGAGGCGGTACCCATCCGAGAGATGACTTACCTCTTCATGCTCATTGCTGTCAGTGTGGTAAACGCACTGGGAAGAGCAGAATATCACCCAAAGGCCGACTACTGGGATGGCTTCGGATTGGTCACCATCATCTTTGTCAACCTGATTTTCATCGGTATGGCTTGGCTGTTCGAGAGCAGTAAGCTGGTCAGCACATTGTGTAGTAAGTATATCAAGTACGATAATGTAGCACTTATCACACCCGATAAGCGTGACGAGTTGAAGGCAGACTTGGAGAAGCGGACCGGTTTACATATCCTGCGAATCGAAGTCGGCATGATTGACTACCTGAAGGATAGCTGCCTTATCCGCATCTATTACGATGAGCCGAAGGATCGTGGCAACAGTATAGAAGGTGTAATGAAAATGCCTCGTTAACCATATGAAGAAGATTCTCCTGATAGT
>CADAWW010000105.1 GCA_902791675.1 uncultured Bacteroidales bacterium | reverse complement strand
TGAGAATTGAGAATTGAGAATTGAGAATTGAGCTTACGGCCGCTTAGATCGTAAACAACACCCTCGTTGACGTTGACGTTTTCGTTTTCGTTAACGTTGACGTTATTGATGCCATTGGGGTCATCCCATACATAAGTGAAGGGAGAGATATTCTCGGCAAAGATATACGAATTGCCGTCGGGAGCAAGGATATAGCCGTTCTCCGTTACATCGTAGCTGCCAGCGTTTATCTTTACATCGTTTGCCTGGATTTCTATCTTGCCCTCTTTCTTAACAGGTTGACCAGACGGAATGGTTTCTGCATCTGCCTCAGTAAGATCAAACGGTAATTTAAGTGCTTGATAACCAGTTCCCTCTTTGGTGAAGGACACTTGATGGGCATTGAAATCCGTAGGAATAACGAAGGGCTTATCGCCATCTATCTGCAATTGCTGAGCCACACCTTCGGCACTTACCACATTAGCCTTCTGTAGCAATTCCTCTGTAGGCTGTCTGGTCTCGTCCTGACCGGACTTGATATAGACAAGAGAGTTGGGGGGCAGTTCACCCATATCGCTTTTTCCTGCTGTGCCTGTTCCATAATAATATAAGGTATGGGGAGTGGGACTACCTGCATAGTAAGCAGTCATTTCGCCACGATAGGTAGAAGGTCCATAGGGAATCAATACATCGTAGCCGTTACCCTCGGCTGCATAAAGGCGGAAACCATCCTTTATCTTCTTCTGAACAGATGATGGAACTGTGAAATTCTTCTTATTGCTCAGGTAAACCAACTTGCCGGTGCTATCATATATCTTGAATCCGACAGCTCCTGTGCCGGAAATCCTGAATGTTGTACTTCCTGAACTGGGAGAGGTCAGATAATAATACCCGTTGGTGACATAATCATCGACATAGTCTGTGTACTGTCCCACATCGCCATGCTTGCCAATCTGATTACAGTCTTCGTCACTGATAGGCACACGGTATTGGCTCTTAGGCTTACCTTCCAGCGGTCCGTTAAATACAGAGGGTGACTGTTTGATGCGGTCCTCTATGAAGATGATATTACCTGCCTTGGGATAACGCTGCATGTATTTCTTGGCGGCATTTATATCGGCTTGCGTGGTAGTTACCCAGTAATTAGAGTAGTCGCCTACGAAAACGTTGTTGATAGGGACAAACATGCCGTATGCCTCGAAGAACTCACTCAGGTCTTCGCCTGCCGCATCACACATTTTCTTGGCAATGTGCAGGTAGTCGTTTTTGCCGTAGCTCTTGTAGCCTCCCCTTACATCAATGGTTCCGTCGCCATCGCTGTCGGCTTCCAGGGAATTATCCCATGTGCCCTTATTAATGGGGCTCTGACGCAGGAGGGTAAACAGTTTGGGGTAGAAATTGGTGTTACGACCCGTAGCATGATAATAGAGATACAGCTGATAGTAGAACCTGGCCTGTGCCCATGTTCCACGCTGAACCCATGACTTTCCATCAGCAAAGTCGCTGAAGCAAGTCTCGGCGGCATCACCTCGACTGGTGCTTACACCATGAAGGAAAACATTGACGTTAGAGAACAGGTTATTGCTGGTTTCCGTACTTCCCACGCCATTGATACAAGCCTGGTGGTTGTGTCCCATCTCGTGGCTGGGTCCCCAAAGCGCTCCCCCACCCGTCTCTGTCAGTGCCTTATAGCTCATAACAGTAGACAGCGTGCTGTTTTCGTAATAGGTTCCGTAGGTGGTAGCATACATGTAGCTGTGGTTGATAGAGAAGCAGTTCCAGATATTGTTGAACTTGCCTTCTACCTTCTCCTGGAAGCCCATCAGGTCCTCTTCGTTCTGTAGCATGGTGTTCCATACACGCATCAGGCCTTCCATATTATTATCGGCACTGATGGCTTTCTGTACCAGACTGTTGTTCATAACAAAGACCAGGCGCTTGCATTTAAGGTTCAGGATGCTACTCTTGTTGAGCATCTTTTCACGCAAAAGGAGCCAGTCGGCATTTGTCATATCTCGCGTGGCATCCCAATAACCTTGTACCTGTCCTCCCTCGATATGAATCTTCATATTAGGATAGTTGGCAAGATACTTACTCGGATCATTGAGTTGGTAGAAGATATATATTGTACTCTTGTTACTCAGTATAATAGCATTGAGGCCTTTGTGCAGATCTGTAGTGGCACCTGTCTGGTGGTCACCAGGACTGTCGCTGTCGGCAATCACCTCGACCTGCAGCGTACAATTGCTATTGGGTTCCTTATCTACATAAAGATAAATGATATCTCCTGCATTACCACATATTCCTGTCGGGCCGGAAAGTTTTCCGAAGGAGTTGCTCATGCCGCAATACGCATTGTCCGTCATCTTCTGGAAATGACTGTAAATCTGGTAGTCGTCACGGACACGGAAGAATTTCTCGAAGTCACGACTATATCCGTTGTTACCTGTACAGGTCTCCCATGTATTGTTCTTTACCTTAAGAACCATTGCCTGCATATCGGCATTCAGCGACTTAAAGTTCTCGTTCTCGGCCAATGCTTCATCGGAAAGAGCCTGAATCTCGTCGTTGAGTTCCGTGCAGGCTCCGTCTTTGAACAGTCTGTTAAGAGCCAACTTATAAGCCGACAATTTCGATTTAAGATCAGCATAAGCATTAATACCACTGCGGCCGTTTTGGATAAACTCGTCTGTGAGTTCTACCTCCTCGAATCCCCACGTACTGCCGGGGATATTGTCTGTGTACCAACCTACCACAACGCTTTGGGCATCACAGTGTAGGGCGACATTACCATTGTCGACAATGTAATAGAGCAGATTCGTGGCATCGCTGTTACGGGAAAGCGAAAAGCCTGTCGTAGGCTTGGTCGTCTGGGTCTTATACTGTTTGCTAAGCGCACCTCCCTGACGGACAACATAACACTGGGTGCAGAGATTCTGCAAGAGGTAGGTACCCGACGCAGAGGGCACCAGTGTCCAATACTGGGAAAGTTTGTCTTCGCTCTTTGCTTCACAACTAAGCGCATTATTACCGAAATCCTCGTTCATATAAGTATCGTAACCCATGTTGCGGATTCGGTAGTACTTACCCTCTTCGGGAGTTTTATAAGGACTCTTAGCCAGCAGGTCGGCCATTACCTGTTCCAATGTGAAATTGTCGACGGCAGATATGTACCAGTCGGAACCGGCATCACCCTGATAGCTCCATTTAAACAGGTTGACACCATCGCCGTTCAAGTTCAGACAGGACGTGCCGCTGAAGTCGCTCTTCTCGGATATATTTACATAAGAACTACTGCCTGAATTGTTGGGACTGTACTGGATATACATCATCTTGGGCGCTGCACTGGGCGAACGGTAATTATCGTCAGATGAAAGAAAACGGCCCGTACTGGCATTTCGCAAGGTATAACTTTTGTTGTTTTTCTGTAATATCCATACTTGCTGTAGGTTATTCACGTTGGCACGGGCGCCCAAAGTCTTGGTGCCGTCATCGGTAAGGTTGGCAGTGGTTGTCCTACGGTTGGCAATTCGTACCAGCCCACCCTTATTGAGGATATAATCGACGTATTCGGCTCCGTCCAGATTCTCAGAACCCTGTGCTTTTACTTGAAAAACACCAAGCATCAAAAATGCTGTCAAAAAGATAAATATTCTTTCTTTCATAGTATTATTATTTATGGTTTGGTTACTTGCCCGCTAAGCTCCGGGTATTGGATACGGGTATGATACATGGTACGCAATTTGGTCTTGAAGGCCTCTTTGGCATCCGCAATTTCAAGGAATGAGATAGGACATTGAGTGAAATAACCGGAAACCACCTGATCATCTATAATCCTATCGACCATGGTGTTCAGACTTTCCTCGGTATATTCCGACAGGCTTCGTGAGGCAGCCTCTATAGAGTCGGCCATCATTAGAATAGCCTGCTCCAAAGTAGTTGGATTGGGACCGGGATAGGTAAACAGGCGTTCATCTATCTCTTTCTCCGGGTAATCGTTCTTGAATGATACATAGAAATACTTGGCCAGACTTCGCCCATGATGAGTTGATATGAAGCCCTTGATAACAGAAGGAAGTCGGTACTTATCAGCCAAGCGCAAGCCATTCTTTACATGCTGAATAATAATCTGCGCACTCTGTTCGTATGGCAGATTGTCATGAGGATTAGCGCTAGACTGATTCTCGGTGAAGAATGCCGGATTCTCTAACTTTCCGATATCGTGGTACAAAGCGCCTGTACGCACCAGCTGGCTCTTGGCACCTATGCTATTGGCTACCTCGGCAGCCAGATTGGCCACCTGCATACTGTGCTGGAAGGTTCCGGGAGCCTCCTCGGAAAGACGACGAAGAACATCATTGTTGATATTAGACAACTCAACGAGTGTTACGTTGGAGGTAAAGCCAAAGATGCGCTCTATGGGCATAAGTAGCGTATATGAAAGCAGAGATAGTACACCTGCCAGCAGGATAAAGATATACGTCCATTTGTCAAACCCGTTTGTGCTGTACGGACTGCCATGTATCAACTCGATGCAGAAATAGGTGAGCAACGAAGCTATTGTCACCAAGGCTGCAGCACGTACTAACTCGCTACGTTGTGAGAGCTGTCGCAGACTGTATATGGCCACCAAGCCTGCCACTAACTGTGTGACGATAAATTCATACGGATGATGAAGAGAAACAGCACACAGTAGTATTGTGACCGTATGGGCAATAAAGGCTGTTCGGCTATCCATAAACACACGCATAAAGATAGGCAGGATACAATAAGGGATAACATAAACACTCATGAAGCTATGAGACATGAAAGAATATGTTACTAATGGGAAAATAAGACATTGACTTACAACCAGCATAACATAACGCGGACTGGCCAGATAGTCGCTACGGAACTGTTCGAAATAAAACAATAGAAGAATCATCATAATACCGATGTATGTTACCTGCCCGGCCAGCTGGAGCAACTTCTCTTTGTTGCTCAGCGAACGGGTCTTCTGGAAACGCTCCAGCGACTGCAGGACACAATACGTATATTCGTCAACGATCTGACCGTGATCAACGAGTTTCTGATTAACCTGTACCTGACCTATATACGGTACCAGTTGTGCATCAATCTCCTGCCGCTGCTGCATAGATTTCTCGGCATCATAGATTAAATTAGGCTGGATGTACTTCTCCAAACCACAACGCATCAGACGGCCATGATTGAAACGGAGACTGTCTTCCTCGGCCATCATGTATTCATAGGCCGTCTTGGGGGTATACAGTTGTTTTACATGACGGGGTTGTGACTCGTTATTCTCAAAAAGCCAAATCTGACGAGTATCTTCTTTTAACAGCACATCGTAGTCTTGGGCATCTATTATTCCCTGCAAATACAGATATTTTAATTTCTCCAACAGATGCGGCAGATAATAAGGGGGCACACCCTCTGCGGAAAGATTCCTGAACGCGTTCTTGAACTCAACAGCATGCTTTTCATAGACGCTTTTGTCATACTCAAAGTATGGTTCATAGTATTTGCTAAGACTGTCTCTCTCACGCTTCAGCTGCGCTTCGCTCTTGTAAACAGGAAAGCTGTCTTGTGCTATCACCTGCGCATCATCCCAAGGTTCACCTATCTTATATTCATATTTATTGTAACCGCCCTTAGGCAGAAAGATAGCCAGAATAGCTATCATTGCTACAAGGACCGTAACTCTATACAGGTACTCTTTGCCGCTGATTTTTCTCTTCCTGTTATATCGGCTCATAGTCTTCGTTTTTTGTTTTTGTTGGAAGATTCTTCCCTTTCAAAATGCGAAAATACAAAAAAATCTCTTTTGTTAGAAAAAAAATGTTTACTTTTGCATGAATTTTGACAACATTAGCTTATGCAAGATAGAAAAGTAAGGGTAAGATTTGCCCCAAGTCCCACAGGTCCGCTGCACATTGGTGGTGTCAGGACCGCGTTATACAACTACCTTTTTGCACGCCAGCATGGTGGCGATCTGATCTTCCGCATAGAGGATACAGACAGTGGACGTTTTGTCCCTGGAGCAGAGGAATACATCATTGAAAGTTTCCAGTGGCTGGGAATAAAGTTCGATGAAGGCGTCAGCTTTGGCGGCTCTCACGGTCCATACCGGCAGAGCGAGCGAAGGGATATCTACAAGAAGTATGTTCAGCAACTGCTGGACAATGGAAAGGCTTACATTGCCTTCGATACCCCAGAGGAACTGGATGCCAAACGTGCAGAAATCGAGAATTTCCAGTATGACGCCAGCACACGCATGCAGATGCGCAATTCGCTGACGCTGGCAAAAGAGGAGGTTGACAAACTCATTGCTGAAGGCAAACAATATGTTGTACGCTTCCTGATAGAACCCGGAAGAGACGTCCTAGTAGACGATCTTATCCGTGGAGAGGTACGTATCAACAGTAGTATTCTAGATGATAAGGTCCTTTATAAGAGCGCCGATGAACTTCCCACCTATCATCTGGCCAATATTGTGGACGACCACTTGATGGAGGTAACCCACGTTATCCGTGGTGAAGAATGGCTGCCCAGTGCTCCCTTGCACGTTCTTTTATACGAAGCATTCGGTTGGGCAGATACCATGCCACGTTTTGCGCACTTGCCACTATTGCTGAAACCAATAGGGAACGGCAAACTCAGCAAGCGCGATGGCGACAAGTTAGGCTTCCCGGTATTCCCATTGGAGTGGCATGACCCCAAGACCGGCGAAGTGTCTAGCGGATACCGCGAGAAAGGCTATCTGCCTCAGGCTGTTGTGAATTTCCTTGCCCTCCTGGGATGGAATCCCGGAAACGATCAGGAGTTGATGAGTCTGGATGAGATGGTAAAACTCTTCGACCTGAGCAAGTGTTCCAAGAACGGAGCAAAATTTGACTATGTAAAGGCTGCGTGGTTCAACCACCAATACCTGATTCAGCAGCCCGACGAAGCCTGGGCTCCTGCCTTTGACAAAATTCTAAAGGCAGAAGGCATTACTGCCACTACAGAACAGGAGGCTGAGGTTGTGCGTATGATGAAGTTGAAGGTAATTGAATATGTTGACGGGCAAGGCAACAAGCGTAAACGTAATATCAGCTTCCCCTCAGACCTATGGCCTCTTACACGCTTCTTCTTCGTAGCACCCGAGAGTTTCGACCAAGAGGACAAGTTTATCCGAAAGAACTGGACAGAAACTACAGCAGACGAGATGAAACAGTTCTGTGAGGTATTGTCTGGCATTCAGGATTTTAGTGTGGAAGGCATGAAGGCAGTTGTAGATCCCTGGGTAGAGACATCAGGTCTGCGCCCCTGGAATGCCTGGCGCATCTGTCTGGTAGGTGCCGGACAAGGGCCGGACATGTACGAACTGGCTGCTTTCCTGGGAAAGGAAGAGACACTGAAGCGCATGAAATTTGCGATTGAATCACTGAAATAACTGTTATAAGTCTTTAGATTTTAACAAATATAAGGGCTGGCGCAATTGCACCAGCCCTTCCTTTATGCTTAAAGACATAGGGGATTATTCCTCGTCATCAGACCAGATTTCCCAACTGTCTTCTTTGGTCAGTGCATCACCACCGTCCACTGTGGTTTCGCTGTCTATTACCAGGCTCTCTGCCAGC
>CADAWW010000104.1 GCA_902791675.1 uncultured Bacteroidales bacterium | reverse complement strand
GGCTGTCGTCTCCTTCGCCCGCATGGCCGTAGAACTGCAATTCGGCAATGTTACAATAAGAACCGGAACTGCCGACATAACGGACATAACGGAAGCCGCGACTAACGCTGACATCTGACGTTGATGCAGTACCATTGGCTGGCTTATCACTGATAAGATAAAGCGGCATAGCATCCATGAAGTCAGGACTGTTTGCTCCTTCGAAAAGGCTCAGCAACATGCGGTCTGCACCCTGACTGCCAGGAGCCGGTGTATAACCGACGCGAGTAATGACGTAAGGCTCTCCCAGATCGAGGCCCACCCATTGCATCTCACTTGCAGAGGTGCTATAATAGGTATTGACATCTCCGTCAAAAGCCAATTCAGCCTTTTGTTCCGAACCGGAATACATCAAAGCCCCTTTAAGAAGCAGGTCAACGCCCGAATCATATGCATGTGCCAAGCCTGAAGCAGATATCAAGCAACATAAGGCAATAAGCTTACAACTATCAAATATTCTCATAATCTGTTATAAAGACCGGAGCCGGCGTCGCCGGCTCCGATTACTTGAAAATCTAAGTATCTTATGCTATCCTTTACTCCTTATCAAGAAGAATCTTCATCATCTCAATAGCAGAATATGGGATAGGAGTACCAGGACCAAAGATGCAAGCTACGCCAGCCTTATAGAGGAAGTCGTAGTCCTGAGCAGGAATTACACCACCGGCAGTTACCATGATGTCCTCGCGACCCAGTTTCTTCAATTCCTCAATGAGCTGCGGAATGAGGGTCTTGTGACCAGCTGCCAGTGAGGATGCACCGACGATGTGAACGTCATTCTCGACAGCCATACGGGCAGCCTCTTCGGGAGTCTGGAAGAGAGGACCCATATCCACGTCGAATCCACAGTCGGCATAACCTGTTGCCACAACCTTTGCACCTCGGTCATGACCGTCCTGACCCATCTTGGCAACGAAGATACGGGGACGACGACCTTCCTTCTTTGCGAACTCGTCGGTAAGGCGCTTGGCCTCCTCGAACTCTTTATCGTTCTTTGATTCTGAACTATACACGCCTGAAATTGTTCTGATTATTGCCTTATATCGGCCTACGATAGCCTCGCAAGCGTCACTTATCTCACCCAGAGTAGCACGATGGCCGGCTGCTATAACTGCCAGGTCGAGCAGATTGTGCTCTGACTTCTTTCCTTCGTTGAACTCGCGAACGCACTCTGTGATTGCCTCCAGGTCTTTCTTTACCTGAGCCTCATCACGGTTGGCCCTCAGTTCCTTCAGCGAAGCCTCCTGCTGGAGACGTACTGCGGTGTTGTCAACCTCGAGAATATCGATGGGATCCTCGTGATCCAAACGGTACTTGTTGATACCTACGATGGTCTGAACGCCTGAGTCGATACGGGCCTGTGTACGTGCAGCGGCCTCTTCGATACGCATCTTGGGCAGACCGGTCTCGATAGCCTTTGCCATACCGCCCAGCTTCTCGATTTCCTGAATGTGCTCCCAAGCCTTGGTGTACAGCTCCTGAGTCAGCTTCTCTACATAGTAAGAACCTGCCCATGGGTCGATATGCTTGCAGACCTGAGTCTCGTTCTGGATATAAATCTGGGTATTACGTGCGATACGGGCCGAGAAGTCGGTAGGCAGAGCGATAGCCTCGTCCAATGCGTTGGTATGGAGTGACTGAGTGTGACCCAATACGGCTGCCATAGCCTCAATACAGGTACGGCCAACGTTGTTGAAGGGGTCTTGCTCGGTCAAAGACCAACCAGATGTCTGAGAGTGGGTACGCAAAGCCATTGACTTAGGATTCTTGGCACCGAAGCTCTTAACAATCTTTGCCCACAACAGACGACCGGCACGCATCTTGGCAATCTCCATGAAGTGGTTCATACCGATAGCCCAGAAGAACGAGAGACGGGGAGCAAAAGCATCCACATCGATACCGGCATTGATACCGGCACGCAGGTAGTCCATACCATCGGCCAGGGTGTAAGCCAACTCGATATCGGCTGTGGCACCTGCCTCCTGCATGTGGTAACCGGAGATGGAGATACTGTTGAACTTAGGCATCTTCTGAGAAGTGTATTCGAAGATGTCAGCAATAATCTTCATAGAGAATGCTGGTGGGTAGATGTAGGTATTTCGCACCATGAACTCCTTAAGAATGTCGTTCTGGATAGTACCGGCCATCTCTTCGAGCTTGGCACCCTGCTCCAGACCGGCATTGATGTAGAATGCCAGAACAGGCAATACGGCACCGTTCATAGTCATGGAGACAGACATCTTGTTCAAGGGGATACCGTCGAACAGCACCTTCATGTTCTCCAGAGAACAGATACTTACACCGGCCTTACCCACATCACCTACGACACGCTGGTTGTCGGGATCGTAACCACGATGGGTGGGAAGGTCGAATGCAACGGAAAGACCCTTCTGACCAGATGCCAGGTTACGGCGGTAGAAGGCATTACTCTCCTCTGCAGTAGAGAAACCTGCATACTGACGGATAGTCCATGGACGGAAGGGGTACATCATACTATAAGGGCCACGCAGGAAAGGAGGAATACCGGCTGCGAAGTCCAGATGCTCCATACCTTCGAGATCCTCTTTTGTATATACGGGCTGAATGTTTATCTGCTCGGGGGTTCTCCAGTTGGCAGTAATACCAGCCTCTTTTTGCCATTGCTGGCCATTCTTTGCCTCGATGCCGGCAAAGATATCTATGTTGCTAAATTCTTTTCTTGCCATAACTAGATTCCAAGTTTTGCATTGTACTCCTTAAGAGTCTCAAGCTGGTTAGACCTTACGTGGATGAAATTCTCGATGCCTGCAGCCTTGAGATCCTCTGTGCAAGCGGGCGCACCTGCTACAACATAAAGGGCACGGCCGTTCAGATACTTGAAGGCGGGAATTGCGTACTCTGCGTACTCGTCATCGCTTGAGCAGATGACAACAATGTCGGCACCTGCCTCCAAAGCCTTGTCAACACCCTCCTCAACAGTAGCGAAGCCTAAGTTGTCGATTACCTTGTAACCGGCAGCAGCCAGGAAGTTGCAAGAGAACTGGGCACGAGCCTGACGCATAGCCAGGTTACCGATAGTGAGCATAAAGGCAACAGGTACCTTCTTGGCCTTCTCGGTAGTAAGACGCAATGTCTCGAAGTCGCTTGCCAGACGTGTAGGCTTGAGGGCTGCAATCTCGCCCTTCTCGGCACAGCAGCAGCAACCTGTAACGGGTTCCTTGCCCTCGCTCTTCTCTGTGAAGTTGGGGAACTGGTTGGTACCCAGCAGGAACTCCTTACGCTTGTCGGCATTGCCATGACGGGTTGCATTGGTCTCGTTGATAACATTCTGGATATTACCTGCCAAAGCCTCTTTCAGGAAGCCGCCCTTCTCCTCAACACTGAGGAAGAGTTTCCAAGCCTGCTCTGCCAAAGACTTTGTCAAAGTCTCGACGAAATAAGAACCGCCTGCCACATCAACGATACGGCCAAAGTGGCACTCCTCCTTCAGCAACAGCTGCTGGTTGCGGGCAATACGCTCTGCGAAATCGGTTGGAGTCTCGTAAGGAGTATCGAAAGGAACAACTACCATACTCTCTACACCACCCAGAGCAGCAGACATAGCCTCGGTCTGACTACGCAACAGGTTTACATAGCTGTCGAACAGGGTCTGATTGTAAGTCGTGGTAACAGCACAGATGTGCATCTTGGCACTCTCCTTGCAGCTGGTATATTGACTGACAATCTGAGCCCAAAGCATACGTGCAGCTCGAACCTTGGCAATCTCCATGAAATAAACACCATTGATACCCAGGTTGAACTTGATGTTCTGAGCTGCCAACTCAGGTGCTACCCCAGCCTCAACCATTGCAGCCAGATACTCATTACCCCAAGCCAAGGCGTAGCCCAGGTCCTGATAGCTATATGCACCGGCATCGGTCAGCTTAAAGGCGTTAACAGCAACGGAACGGAACTTGGGGAAGTCCTTCAGCACCTCGACCATTTCCTTGGCCTGAGCAATCAGGTCGGAACGGTCCTTACCACTGCAGAGAATCTTTCCGATAGGATCGAAACAGATGCTGCCTGCAATCTTAGCCTTATCGCAGCCCTTCTTCTCGAAGTAAACTACCAGCAATTTAGCCAATTCAAGGCTGTGGCGCTGGCAGGTCTTGAAGTTCAACTCTACGCACTCAACGTAGATACCGTCCAACAAAGTCTCGATGTACTCGGCGCTTAACTTATCGGCGGGGATAATGAAACCAAGGCTATCCACACCTTTGTTCAGAATATCCAGAGCCTTCTCGTTAGCTGCCTTGGGGCACTCACACTTGATGTCCTGACGGACATACCACTCATTGTCTGCGGCCTTGTTGCCGCGAACATAGGGGAACTCGCCTGGAAGGGCGTTAACAAGGCTCAGGTTCTCCACATCTTCCTTGCGGTAGAAGGGCTCCATGCTGAAACCTTCGTTAGTTCTCCATACCATCTTCTTCTGATAGTCTGCTCCCTTGAGGTCAACCTCAATCTTATCACGCCATTCCTGACGTGTGGGCGCAGTAAAGTCAGAGAAGAGTCTTTCTTTACTATCTGCCATATTGATTATAAAATAAATAATGTTGTCTGCTTAAAGCGGACACAAAGTTACGTCAATTTTGGCACAACAACAAATAAAACCGAATAAAATGAATAATTATGCATACAAAAAAACAGAAATACCATCTGTGGATAACAATCTATTCTTTTTTTTCCTTACCTTTGCACCAGAAATATAGCCTTAGGCTTTAGTTAGTTTAGTTAGTTTAAGTTAAAGGGAAGTAAAGGTAATATAAGAATGGAATGGTTTCTTAGTCTGCTGACCAATACATCAGGTGTAGGTCATATTGTTATGCTATACGCATTCGTTATAGCCGTAGGTATTGCTTTGGGTCGTGTAAAAATAGGCGGCAAGAAAAACGGAATTGCCCTTGGTGTTACATTCGTTCTTTTTGTGGGAATCCTTATGGGACATCTGCACAAAAGTGCCGGGTTTGTATCAGAAGAGGGATTTGCAGCGCCTGGTAACGTGCTGACATTCATCCAGGACTTTGGTCTTATACTTTTTGTCTATTGTATAGGCATTCAGGTAGGCCCCGGCTTTATGGAATCCTTCAAGACGGGAGGTATTAAGATGAACCTCATTGCCGTAGGCATCGTGTTGCTAAACGTTATCTGCTGCATCAGTCTGTTCTTTATGATATTCTACAAGGGAGGCAGTATGGCTGGAGAGAACAGCCGGAGTCTGGCCATGATGGTGGGTGTGCTTTGCGGGGCCATTACCAACACTCCCGGCTTAGGTGCTGCCACAGAAGCGTGCAGTACTATTTTCGGATCAAGCGCTCCTTCTATAGCCAATGGTTATGCTTGTGCCTATCCTCTTGGTGTTGTGGGTATCATCCTGGCCACCATTGCTGTTCGTTTCCTCACACGCACCTCGCTGAAAAAAGAACAGGAAGCCTTGGAACAAGAGAAGGCCGCCAACCCTCATGCCACGCCTCATCGCATGACCATTTGCTGCAAAAACCCCTATATCGTAGGCAAGACCATCATGCAGATTCGTGAGTTCCTGGGGCATGATTTCGTATGCAGCCGAATCCTGCAGCAAGGACATGTTTGTATTCCTAACCGTAATACTATTTTGGGTGACGGTGACCTGCTTTATGTCACTTGTGCTGAAGCCGACACCGAAGCAGTGAAAGCATTTATCGGTCCCGAAGACAACAGCATTGTCTGGGAAGAACAGGATGTACCTATGGTAAGCAAACACGTATTGATAACACAGTCAAAGATGGCTGGCAAAACATTAGGTGAGATGCACTTCAGTAGTGTATATGGAGTGAATGTAACCCGTGTACGCAGAGGAGACCTGAACCTTTTTGCCGAACGCAATCTTCGTCTTCAAATGGGCGACCGCGTTGTGGTGGTAGGGCCAGAAGATGCTGTGGACCGTGTTGCAGCCAAAATGGGCAACAGCGTAAAGAAACTGGATCACCCCAACCTATCGGCTATCTTTATCGGCATTCTGGTGGGTATCATCTTTGGTTCCATACCTTTTGCCCTTCCCGGTGTTCCCACTCCAGTCAAGTTAGGACTGGCCGGCGGCCCTCTCTGTGTGGCTATTGCCATCGGAGCATACGGCTATAAATTCAAGCTGAATGCCTATACAACGACTAGCGCCAACCTGATGTTGCGCGAGATAGGTCTGGCTCTATTCCTGGCCAGCGTGGGCATCAAGGCTGGAGCCAACTTTGTGGATACAGTAATAGATGGTGATGGCCTTACATACGTCTGGTGCGGATTCCTTATTACAGTACTACCTATTCTTATTATGGGTATTGTGGCACGTAAATGGGCAAAAATCAACTACTGCACACTTATGGGTCTTATTGCCGGTTCCACAACAGACCCTCCTGCATTGGCCTTTGCCAACCAGACAGCAGGAAACGATGCTCCAGCCGTGGGCTACAGTACCGTTTATCCACTGAGTATGTTCTTACGAATCCTTACAGCCCAGCTTATTATTCTGTTGCTCTGTGTAGCGTAAGAATTAATGCTTTAAGGCTGTGCGACCATTAAGGTCATAGCTATTGCCCTTCCCATCTGTAATGATGACCCTTGAACGGTCAAGCACCTTGCGCGCAGATGCCTTACTTTCAACTTTATTAATGCCCGTGACATCAGGAAGCAACAGCAACGTCTGATACTCTTCATCTGTAATAGGAATAACTGTACCATGACGAGGTGTAAAGGCTCCTTGTGTGGTGGTATTCTTGCGGAAGGTAAAGGTGAACAGATCTGGTGACGAGCAGAACTGGTAGTGCCCGTTCATGTAACAGTCATACATCAAGATCCAGTCATCGCTGTTAATAAGTCGGAATATCCCGGCTCCCTCCACTGCCTCGGTAGTCTGTTGCAGGGTACCCGAAGGTGCGCTCCACTGACTGCCTTCCTGTCCCTCCGGAGCGGTAAGACTTGCGGCTGTGACCTGACAAATACCACCGGCACCCTCATTCTTGTAGAAAGCATGGTAAAGGCTGTCGTTCTCGTTGAAGACAATATCCATATCGATGGTAGCTCCACCTCGGTCGTAGAAGTAGGTGGGCATTCCCTCCAAATCGGTAAAGTCTTCGTTGGCATAGGCATAGAACACTTTGTCATAAGGCACAACACCGTCGTTAGTCAGAATAGAGAAATAAACAAGGTATTTCTTTGCAACAGGATCATAGATAGTTTCCGGAGCCCACACACGTGTAACATTGGCGAAATATGTTCCGACAAAGCGTGTGGGGAAATGAACTGTACTGGTCTGCCAGTTGACAAGGTCGTCTGACCGCATAAGTACCATTCCACGATTGCTGCTCCACCCCAGTTCGCTACGCATATCAGTAGCTACCATGTAGAAACGTCCGTCCTCGCCACGAAGGATGTGCGGGTCACGCAATCCGCCCATTATGGTTATATTCTTTGCAGCAACCACAGGCTTATTTTTATTAATGACCTTATAATTATAGCCATCGTCTGAGACAGCATAGTAAATATTCTCGTCCGAGTTGCTGGGGAAGAAAGTGAAGAGATAGTGACTATAGGGACTGTCCTTCTGGTGGACAAAGACATCAAACGTCTTGGTTGCCGTCTCTTCTCCATTGGTCA
>CADAWW010000103.1 GCA_902791675.1 uncultured Bacteroidales bacterium | reverse complement strand
GATGCTGCTGCTATTGACGTTGAGACTGTCGGCGACAAACAGGCCCGCACCATTACGACAACGACAACTGCCGTCTATGCCCTGGTATACGGAGCCACAGCCGATGAGGGTCAGAACACCATCAGGGTAGTATCGGAGGAAACAACAGGCATCAAGGGTGTCAGAATCGGTGACACCAGCGATGGCAACGACGTCTGGTACACGCTTGGAGGACAACGCCTAAGCACTAAACCGCTCCGCAAAGGCGTGTACATACGGAATGGTCGTAAGGTTATGGTCAGATAAAAATACAACCACTGCCATCGGTTCCAAGCTGGGCTATGTGCGCCGCAATCAGCAACACGGCCATTCGGCTTTCGATTGGATGATGGATGATGGACTTCGGCGACAGAGTTTTCAAAGACTGAAAATACGAATCAAAAGCCTTCTTACATCTTCCATCAGCCATCAGCCATCAGCCATATCTAACCCTGAACCCTTAACCATGAACCATAAGTGCCCTCAGCCCTCTTCCTTTATCTCTATAGCTCCCTCTCCTCGGAGAGGGTTGGGGTGAGGCTGTTCTTCCATCTTCCTTCTTACATCATACATCTTACATCTTACATCTTACATCATACATAAAGTCCTGGGTACTCATAGTGCAGCCTCGTTCCAGCCATACTCTAGCCATACTCATTGAGTAAGCCTAGAAGCAGGGTAGAAGCAGCCTAGAAGCAGGGTAGAAGCAGCCTAGAAGCAGGGTAGAAGCAGCCTAGAAGCAAGGTAGAAGCAGCCTAGAGTATACAAATACATGGGTAACGCTAAAAAGAATTCAAGCTCCAAACCCATCGAATTCACGCTGAATTCAAAGAGTATTCAGCGTGCAAACTATATCCGTATTCAGCCTTGATACAAGTACTATTCGATTTTCTCAAGAATCATACCTAAATGATATTCTACCACCCCCTCATTATAAGTAATGTCTTTCACTTGTACGAGGGCACTTTCTCTATCCTTATTATAACCTACAAAAAGGTGAAGGGCATCGTAACGACGCAGATAACGTTTGCCATCAGATTCATCCAGATAGGTGTACTTGTTGAGCGTTGTTTGTTTCAGTTCCCTATATTCTATTTTCTTTTCGCCCTTTATTATTTCATCAAAGAAGACCTTCTTGATGTTTAAGGTCAATACCTTTAGGCCTGACGTATTGAATGTTGATTTGTTCTTAACAACACGTTTCTCCAGACATTCAATCTGTGGATTATACGTATACCCCACAATGCTACCATCCATAATCTTCTGGATAATAACATCTACAACTGGCAAAGGGACAACAAACCACTCTTGTGGTTGATGCTCTATTCCTTCATTATCAAATACTGATACCTGAAACTGCACAGGCTTCAACAACTGATGCACCAAATCCTCAAACTTCTGTGAATTCATATTCACCACCTTATAGGAAGCCACAATCTTTACTGGAGCCATCAGGTATGTTGGTTCCTTTTCTGCATTGGCGATACGGTCTTCCACCCTTTCTGTCGTAAAACCTATTTTATAAAGATTAATTTCCGACTTGATGTCTGGATTATCTGACAAGGAAGAAAGCACGTAGATGTAACCAGTCACTTTATCGTCTGAAGCAATATCTGAGTTGTTAAAGAACTGACTTTCTGTTTCTTCTTGAAGTTCTGAGATAGCATAGCCATCGCCCACCACGCTTTTTCTTAGGGTTTGCAGGAGGATATCCGATTCTGTTCCATTCTCATAAATGCAACGTGTTCTGGCATCTGGCAGAAAGTTGCTACTTTTCTTCAGTTCGCCTATCTTCTCCAGCAGAAGCATCTGTCCACTCACATAGTAGTATCTGCCAGCAGCAAGTGTTGCCGTCTTGTTGATTTTTACCAACGAACGTTTGCCGACCTTTAATTCCTGATGAACCTTGTCGAAGAGGGGCTTGTATGCTTCAAAGTTCTCGCATATTTTGCGCTGGGCTACATAATCAGCCTTCTTCTTAGCAATCACCCTTCGCATATCTTGGGGAATATCAAATAGCCTTTCCTCCTCTTCACTCATCTTTAGCAGAGGGTCGTCAAAAATAGCTTCCAGTTCCTTATCGATATTCATACCTCAAATCCTTTTTCACGCAGTTTAGTCATAGCTGCATACATCATCTTCTCTTTCAGGTCTCCATTCTTTTGTGGTTCCCTTCCATTCTTGGCAATCCACTCGTTCACCTCTGCCAACTTCTGTTGCATTCTGTCATTAGGTGTAGGTACTGCTACTTTAGGACGAACACCATCCAATAGAGGGTCGTCAAATATCTCTAACAATTCCTTTGGCCATTCCATACGCTATTCCTCATATTCCAGTCCACTCAGTTTCCGTTGCTTCAGATTCTTGATCTTCTGCAAGGCGATTGCCAGTTCTCTTACCTTGGGGTCAGGGTCTTCCACAGACGGGACCTTCCCATTATGTGCAGCTACATATTCCTTCAATGGTCCCTTAAAGAGCGTTATTGCCTGCTCCAGCGTCATATCATATTTCTGTTCCGCAATAGTGTCTTGGATAATCTTCAAGGTCTTAGCATCCACAGATTTGGATATCACCTCGTATGCTCGTTGGAAGGGATTGATGGTATCTATCAAATTGATGCTCAGCTTGTCTATATTGATAAACCTGTTGGCAATCTTAATCATTCTGTTTCCTTCGCTGGGTTGGTCATCGTTATCAGGAATCGAAGAGATAGGATTCCCTTTATCATCCACAATATCATTACCTTTAATAATAGTGTCCAGCAACACACGTTGGCGTACCTCTTCCACTTCTCCTTCTGACAGTTCCTGATAGCGTTCACGTATCACTTTGGGTATCAGGTGCTGGGTAATGGTTTCTGCCGTAGTAAAGCCGCTAAGAGCCTTTACTACCATGTCATCCTGCAAGATGGCAGCCTTCAGGTCATCCAACTGGCTTTCCACAATGGTTTGTGTCTTTACGCTCGACAAGGGTTTAAGACCTTCTACCACAATGGTATGTGCCAAGTCCTCTCCCGGTTTGTCTTCGTCTTTTATGGTCTTGAACCTCCAGCTTGGAGCCATTACCTGCTCCATCAATAAGGAGGCTGTGATAGCTTTCAGAAAATCGTTCACAGCCACTTTCACCTCAGCCTGTTCAGCCTCGGGCATCGCTATCATATTCACAAAACGTGCCGTTTCCTTACCCTCACAGTCACGTGTACATCTTCCTATTATCTGTATCACTTCTGTCAGCGAGCCACGAACACCTATAGTCAGGCACATCTCACACCATTGCCAGTCAAACCCTTCCTTGGCTGTTCCAAGGGCAATTATAATATCCATGTCATCACGGCTCTTCATCTTCAGCAGATAGTCCTGCACCATATTACGTTCTTTCTGCTCGTCCTCCACCAGATCGGCTACTTTCAGCATCCTTCCATCTTTCGTCATAACATAGTAGATGCCTGTATAAATGTCTTTATGGTCTATGACACCAATTTCTTTGATGATTTCAGACGTTTCCTGATATTTGCCTAAGCCCGTTGAAGCCCTTTGGTTCACGCTGGGAATGTGTATGATGGTCTTCTTTCTGGTGTCAAGCACTTCACCAATGTGGTCCAGGTACGAACCATGATAGAAGTGATAACCTAGCACAAGGTTCTTCAGATACTTATAGCCATTCAACTGCTGGTAATAGTTATAGGTAATGGGGAAGAACTTGGCTTCATCCTCAGCCCTGAGTACAGGAATACCATCGCCTCTAAAGTATGAGCCCGTCATTGCCACAATATGCCCTGTAGAATTGTTCATCACCCTGCGAACCACATCGCCAAGATTCGAGTTAGCATCCGCGCTCGTATGATGGAACTCGTCAATAGCCAAAAGCGCATCATTGAAAGTCTCATCCGGCAACTCCTTCATTCCATTACGCAAAGTAGCATGAGCGCATACCAATATCCTAGCCCCATTATGCGAGAAGAATTCCATGAAACGTCCCTTCTTGTCCTGCTCATTCTTCACGTCTGTCAGGTTGAAGTATGGTGCCACTTTCCAGTCGGTAAAGAAGCCGCCTGTCATCAGGTCTGTGTTCTTAAACGAGCGTCCGATACTCTTTTCCGGCACAGCCACCACCACCTTCTTGATGCCTTGATGAGCAAGCTTATCCAAAGCAATATACATCAGCGCCCGGCTCTTTCCAGATGCTGGCGGTGCCTTTATAAGCAGAAACCGCTTATTGCGGTGTTCATAGGCCAAAGCCTGCATTTCCCTCATACCTAATGCATCAGTAGCAGTTGCTTTTCCTGTTTGCAGGTAGTGAATATCAACGATGTTGTTACTATTTTGTTCCATGATATAATTATTTTTCACCTTTCACTTTTCACTTTTCACTTTTTGTTGTACTTTTGCCCTCAGAATAAATGTCATATAGTTATGAATGCTACGATAGATATCACCTACAACCAGGTTTTGCAGCTTGTCCAGCAATTACCCGTTCGTTCTCAATTACGTTTGGGTAAATATTTGCAAAACCTCGTGACTAAGAAGAAAGATCCTGCGCTATTTACCAAAGAAGAGTTCTTCCATCGTATTGACGAGGCTAAGAAAGGTCCCTCATACGAATTGAAAGAAGGTGAAACCCTTGAGGATTTAATTGAGCGCATAGGATAATGGCATATACAATCAGGTATAAGAAGCAGGCTATCGAGGATGCCAAGAAACTGAGGGATGAAGAACCTAAAGCCTTTCAAAAGCTCCTGAAGTTGGAAGCTGAGTTGAAGGAGCACCCTCGTACAGGTACAGGAAAGCCCGAGCCACTTTCTGGTGACCGAGGAGGACAATGGAGCCGTCGAATCACCAAGAAGCATCGTCTTGTGTATGAGATCCACGACACAGAAATCGTGGTGCTTATACTTACTGCCTATGGGCATTATGATGATAAGTGATATCATCCCTTTTACTTTTTATTCTTTGTCATCTTTTCGTATAGTTTAAACAAGCATTCCAGGCGAGCTTCGTCTGAGGCGAAGGGATAACTAGGATAACAACTTTCCACTATATCATCCAGTTTGGCATGAGCCTCACGCAAATCCTGTGGCATCTTGTCCGGGTCATAGAGTTCTGCCAAAGTCTTTTCTGGATAGTATTCACGAGTTATCAGCACATTCTCAGCGGCTTCCTCTATTTCTTGCTTCTTCTCTGCTGAGATTTTGGGGAAGGGGAATGTGTTGTATACCAATTGAGCAGAGTAACGATAATCGTTTTTCAACTTTCCACCAACTGTTTTTGCCCATAAGACATGAATGTAAGAGTTTATTATAGCAAAAATAAATGCATCACCATTATAAATGGCAAAAGCAGAATGATAAATAACTGTGTCTTCTTTTACAAATCCAGTAGGGATATATCTTCTTCGACCAGACGATACTGCAGGGATAATAATTGAAGGAGAAGGATTGAAACGTTTTTCTGAAAAGGCCCAAGGCCGTTTCGCTTTTTCAACAGTCGTTGACTTGCTACTCTGAAGCCTCATTGCTTTTACACCATCAAATCTTCTCACTAGTTCTGGATATTTCAATGCAAAAGTAACATCCTTATCCTCTATCCAAAGGCAATATCTGCTCATACCTTTAATATATTCCTGTGAGCCAACAAATGGTTTAATCAAACGAACCAATTCCGGATGTTTTCCTAACAATTCACTCCGTTCATATGCATCAAGGCTTAAGTAATTATCATCAGCAGGTAAACTTCCAAGAATAATCGATGGGAAACCACTTATTGAGTTATTTGTTTTTTCAATTATTACCGTTTTATCATTTGATAAAAGTGGAGAGATATTGTCAACTTCCAATTTGTTTCCATCTGTAAATAGGTATTTTTTTGTATTATCTTTGTTTCTTATACCTACAATTATACATATTACATTAGCATTATGCTTGGCATTATTATTCCATTTAAAGGACGTATAGGCAAATGGTATTTCGATTCCAAGATTCAATATCGGTTGCCATAAAAGGGATATGTGCTCTCCTTGACACAAAGAATTCGTGCTAACAAAAGCACATTTTGCATTTGTATTGCGGATATAGTTCGCACCAATATAAAACCATTGAGAGATATAATCTAACTTTTTATAGTTTGGAATACTTGATGCGAATGTTCTTTTCATATCTTCCTTTTGGGCTTCGTCTTGTAGTCTAAATCCTAAATACGGTGGATTGCCAAAAATAAATACTTCTTCTTCGGGAGTATGAGGACAAACAACGTTCCAATCGATACGACAAGCATTGCCGCAGACGATTTGCGTGATGTTCTTTAGGGGCAGCGCTTTGGTATTGACACCAAAGTTCTCGTTGAGTTTGGTGTTCATCTGGTGCTCTGCGAGCCAAAGGGACAACATCGCCACTTCGTGAGGGAAGTCGAGCAACTCGATGCCATAGAACTGGCTCAACTGAATCACGCTGGCATCCACCAAGAGGAATTCCCCTTGTGGCGTACACTTCTGCATCAAACGCAGAATGTCCATTTCGAGGAAGCGCAGACACTTATAGGTGATAATCAGGAAGTTGCCACTACCGCAGGCAGGGTCAAAGAACTTCATCAGGCTCATACGCTTCAACAAAGCCTGACACTTCTTCTTTACCGTTTTCATCTCCTCGTAGAACTGTTTCGAAGTAAGAGCACCAATCTCCTGCATCTGATGCTTTTGCTCGTACAGCTCGTTCAACTTATTGTATTCGCCTCGCAAGTCATCCAAGAAGAGCGGATTGATGACCTTCATGATGTTAGGCACGCTGGTATAGTGCATTCCCTGATTGGCACGTTCCTCAGGATTTACAACAGCCTGAATCATGCTTCCGAAGATGTCCGGATTGATGTCCTTCCAATCCAACTCACCACATTCCAGAATAAGCTTGCGGGCCTTCATACCCATCTTGGGAATCTGAATATGCTTGGAGAACAGACCTCCGTTTACGTATGGGAACTGTTTAACAATACTGGGGATATTCTGCTGACGGAAAGAAACATCCATAATGTTAAACGTCTCATTCAGGTAGTCCGTCAGGTCTGAACCATCCTCCTTGGTATAACGCTTTATGGAGGAGGTGAAAAGGTTTTCCTCGAAGATGCCGGTGTCTTCGGCAAAGAAACAGAAGAGCAGACGGCTGATAAAGATGTTCAGGTCATGCAAATCATCATCGCTGCGGAATTCGTTGTAGGAACGTAGTTCATCGTGTAACTTGGCCAACTTCTCAGCTGCCTTGACATCAGCCGGACTTTCCTCTACATAATGCACGCGCTCCACATCCATCAGGGGATAGAAGAAAGCAAAGTCGCTGGGCATACGCTCCAGCAGGTTCTCGTAGGTATCCTTCTCGCGCAGGTCGTAAGCAAGAATAGTGGTACCATCGCTTACAGCAATAATCTTAGGGGCTGCCTTAATGACTTGCGGATCGTGTTTCAGCCGTTCTAACCGTTCCGTCAGTTGGGTTGTGGATGCTGCCTGGTAGCAGAAGAGGCCTTTGATGAGAAGTCCGTCAAAAGTCTTCAAGACACCTTTACCTTCCTTGTAACGTTCAATGTCGCGTTCGCTTTTGCCAAAGGCATAAAGGGTGAGAGAGGGGAGTAATCAGTCGCGCTTCAATCTCCCTATAGCCAAGTTGCAGTTTCTTTGCCATAGTTGTTGTTATTGAAGAAAGCGAACGGAATTTTCGTTCAGAAACGCAGACACCAGCCAAGCGCATAAAAAGAAAGACGTGGGACAGTCTATACTTATCCAACGTCTCAGGCGCTTGGCCGGTGCCATCAATAGGAGATAAGATAAACGCCCACGCCTATAGCGTGAACGTCCACTCTTTTTTCATCCTATTGTCTATTTTGCGGCCAAGCTTAAGAGACGTTTTGAATAAAAAGCGTACGCTTCAGTTATACCGATAAGATATGAAGGGTTCCTCCGCTGAGGGGATTGCTGCTCCATAAGGAGCATTTGTGCCCATTCTTCTGCAAAAATAAAGATTTCTTTAATACGCACAAAGAAAATGACGGATTATTTCTGCACAAAGTACAAAACAACCCGCATCCCAGCAACCAAACATCCATGCTAACGAAGTGTCTTATGCTTGGAAATTATTGATTATTCGCGTTTTAACCTCCCATATTACAAAAATGGGGTGTGAGGGCCGATGGTTATCGCTACGGGTGGACGGGAGGTTGGATGGTTTTAACCTCCCGTCAATCTCCCGTCAACCTCCCGTCTGCCCTCAAGTCCATTTTCCATCTTCTGAAAATAGAAGGCAAATAGTTTAAGTATAATTTACGATGAGAAAGTCACAAGAGGCCTGAAGTTGACGGGAGGATAACGGGAGGTTAAAGGGAGGTTGGACAACTTTAATCTCCCGTCTTCTAATCCCGATAACCATCGGGGCTTATAACCATTCAGGGGTATATGTTAGCGAAAATAGCTTAATCGGTTAGCGGTTAGTGGTTAGCGGTTAGCGAATTTTATTTAGTTGAAAATTGAAAGTTTTCGTTTTGGTTTTCGTTTGTTTATCGATTAGCGGTTAGCGGTTAGCGAAGGCTAAAGTCTAACGTCTAAAGCCTAAAGTCTAATTTTCAATGATAAAATCTGCCAAGATTATTCATAAGATCTCTT
>CADAWW010000102.1 GCA_902791675.1 uncultured Bacteroidales bacterium | reverse complement strand
AAGCCCCTTATGTACTGGCTTCGCGTTATCCCAATGGAGCCGTCTGTGTTGCAACAGCAGAACGTCTTTTCTCTGACGAACACACCTGGGGGATTCCCCCTGCTGATGTAACGTTGCAGATGGGGGATGCCAAAGGTCCTATAGGTGTTTTTGGCAACTACCAGTCGCTACAGCTTCGTTACGACCGAACAGTTCCTGCCGGCACTCGTGTCTGGGCTCAGGACCTGATAGGGAAGGAGCCTGTTGATATTACATCGGATGTAAAGATAAGCGGCAATACAATCACCATTCCCGGTTCCCTTTTGGAACATGTCGGCACAATGGCATCCACACCAGGTGATGTTTCTGTTCCCGGTCTTGTCTTGTCTGTAGAATGATACGATGTAAGAAGGGGGCTCTCCCTTTTGTCTGTTATTTAATATTAATGCGTAATCCAAAGTTGAGGTTAAAGTTCAGCGGATAATCCTGATAGATGGTGGGAATGTCGCTGTCATTAGGGAAGTAATTTGTTTTTTTTTCACCAGGAAAAAGTTTTCCGTTGCCTATAAATTTTCCATTTCAAACTTTGGTATGTACATTCCAAACTTTGGTATGTACGTTCCAAACTTTGGAATGTAGGTTTCAAACTTTGGTATGAAAAAATCCGGTATTAAAAGGAAATTTTCTATGCCAGTTAGCAACAAATTTTGGCTAAAGAATCTTAAAAAATGTACTTATCCCAAAGTGGTTTTTTCGTCACAAAAGTGTGTGTTTTTAGTTCATTTTGGGCATAAAAATCATAGATTTTGTATCAAAATGACGAATTTGCCCTATTTTTTAACATAATGATAAGGTTAATTAAAAAAAATTATGTAATTTTGCGCCCGATGTTGTTTAAAATTTATAAAACCTAACGAAGCAGGCAGATAGCAGAATAATAAGTGGAACCAGTGTTCCATGCATAAATAAAGGATTAACATTATTCAAAATTAAATTTATTATTACTAACTTAAACAAAACAAAATGGGTAAAAAATTCCTTTCAATCCTTGCTTGTATGTTGATGACAGCAAGCATGGCAATGGCCCAGAGACAGATTACAGGTACTGTAGTCGATGCTGAGTCAAACGAGCCTCTGATTGGAGTTTCCGTACGCGTTCCTGACACCTCTTTAGGTGTTTTGACCGACGTTGACGGTAAGTTCTCAATCACACTTCCCGCAGGCAAGAAGAGCCTGAACTTTAGTTTTATGGGTATGAAGCCCGCTACCCTTGCTGCCCGTGATGGCATGAAGGTGTTTATGGAGACTGATACCAAGGCTATGGACGAGGTAATCGTTGTAGCTTACGGTCAGCAGAAGAAAAGTGCATTCACCGGTTCTGCTGCTGTAGTTGGTGCAGACGAGATCGGCAAGATTCAGGCTACCAATGCCGTTGATGCTATCAAGGGTAAGGCTGCCGGTGTGCAGATCTACTCTGGTTCTGGCCAGCCTGGTACTACTCCTTCAATCCGTATCCGTGGTTTCAACTCTCTGATTGCCGGTCAGGATCCCTTGATCGTATTGGACGGTAGCCCCTTCGACGGCTCACTGAACGATATCAACCCTGGCGACGTAGAGAGTATGACCGTTCTTAAGGATGCTGCTTCTACCGCTTTGTACGGTGCCCGTGGTGGTAATGGTGTTATCATCATCACAACCAAGACAGGTAAGCGTAACAAGGATGCCGAGATTAACTTCGAGGCAAAGTGGGGTAGCAATATGAAGGGCAGCCGCGACTACGACCAGATTAAGGATCCCCGCGGTTACTACGAGACATACTATCAGGGTCTTTACAGCTATGCTACAAACCAGATGAATCTGGGCTCTAACGCTGCATGGCAGTGGGCTAACGTGAATACTATCGACCGTGCTGCCGGTTTCGGTCTGGGTTATCAGATTTATAATGTTCCCGATGGCCAGGCATTTATCGGTACTAACGGTAAGGTTAACCCCAATGCTAAGTTGGGTAACGTGGTTTTAGGTTCTGATGGCGTAACTCAGTTCCTGCTTACTCCCGACAACTGGAGCGACGCCATTTACAGCAAGGGTCTGCGTCAGCAGTACACCATTTCTGCCAGCGGTGCCAGCGACAAGGGTACTTACTATGCAAGTGCTGACTACCTGAGCAATGAGGGTATCACTATGGCCAGCGACTACAAGCGTCTGACTACCCGTTTGAAGGCTGATTATATGCTGAAGAAGTGGTTGAAGTTCAGCACAAACTTGAGCTATAACCACAACGACCGTAACAATCTGGGCGAAGAGGGCAGTAGCAGTTCTGGTAACCTTTTTGCTTTGCACAACATAGCTCCTATCTATCCTATGTTCATTCGCGACAAGGACGGTAACATCCTGCAGCACCAGGCAGCCGGCATTGCTATGTACGACTATGGTGAAGCAACTTCTGTCCTGGGTCTTAGCCGTCCTTATCTGGGTCAGAGTAACCCCATCAGCGACCTGTTGGTAGATACCCGTCACAGAGAGGCTAATACCTTCAACGGTAGCTTCAACTTTGATGTTTACCTGCCCAAGGGCTTCACATTCACCTCTATTAACAACGTATTCCTGAATGAGTATCGTTACACCAGCGTAACTAACCCCTACTTCGGTCAGTACAAGGCTAACAACGGTACCGTTTACAAGGAGCACTATCGTTTCCTGAGTACCAACTTCCAGCAGCGTCTGAACTGGCACGAGAAGTTCGGTAAGCACGATATTGAGGCAATGGCTGCTCACGAGTACTATCGCTATAAGACATACGATCTGGATGGTCAGAAGCACAATATGTTCTCTCAGCAGAACAAGGAGTTGAACGGTGCTGTTATCCTGGATGCTACAGGTAGCTCTGTAGGCGAGTACAATACAGAGTCTTGGTTGTTCCGTGCTATGTACAGCTATGCTGACCGTTACTATGCACAGGCTTCTGTAATGACTCAGGCTTCTTCTGCTTTCCATCCCGATCACCGTTGGGGTACCTTCTGGAGCGCCAGCTTCGGTTGGATGATCTCTAAGGAAGACTGGTTCAAGGCTAAGTGGGTTGATGACTTGAAGTTCAAGGTAAGCTACGGTGAGAACGGTAACGATGCCGGTTTGGCAGGTTACTACTACACCAACCGCTATACAATTGTAAACTCTAACAACCAGGTATCTCTGTCTCCCTCTTCTCTGGGTAAGAACGAGAACTTCTCTTGGGAGAAGAGCGGTAAGTTCAATATCGGTTTCGACTTCAGCCTCTTCAAGGATCGCTTGTACGGAGGTATCGAGTACTACAACAACCGTACCGTTGGTCTGATCAGTTCTGTTCCTTACGCTCCTTCATTCGGTTACTCTAGCTTCTACGACAATATCGGTAACATGAGCAACCAGGGTGTTGAACTTGACCTGCACGGTGTACCCGTTCGCACCAAGGATCTGGAGTGGACCATTTATGCTAACGTAACCAGCAACCACAATAAGATTACCGAGCTTGCTGACGGCCGTAAGACCCAGAAGGTTTGGGATATCGACGATAATGGTAACCTCGTTAAAGAGTATCAGGGCTACAGCAGTGGTTCTTACTACTACACCGAGGGCCTGAGCCGTTACACTTACTACACAAAGCGTTATATCGGTGTTTATAACCAGGATAACTACGCTCTCGTTGGCGATGCTTCTTACGATCCTTCTAAGGGTGGTATGGCTATGTACAGAAAGAATGTTAAGGATGCAGACGGTAACGTTACAGGTACCGTTGGTACGCTGAACGGTTCAGAGGCTGACTTCTATGTAAGCGGCAATGTACTGCCTCGCGTATATGGTGGTTTTGGTACTACACTTACTTATAAGGGCTTCGACCTGAGCGTTGACTTCCAGTATCAGTTGGGCGGCAAGGTTTACGATAGCGAGTATGCCAGCCTGATGTCATTCAACGATGGTTATGGATACCACGTTGACCAGCTGAATGCCTGGACTCCCGAGAATATGTACAGTAACATCCCCCGCCTGAATGTAGGTGACTCATTCAATGCTACAGCTTCTGACCGCTTCCTCACCAGCGCAAGCTGCCTGACATTGGGTAACGTAACCTTTGGTTACACATTGCCAAAGAATGCACTTGCCAAGATAGGTATTAATAAGGTACGCGTATATGTTGTAGGTGACAACCTGTACACTTGGTCTGCTCGCAAGGGTCTGAACCCCAGCATGTTCCCAACAGGAAGCAGTACAGGTCTTAACTACAGCCCCATCCGTACAATCAGCGGTGGTATTCAGGTTGGTTTCTAATTTAGATACATTATACTGTTAAAGATTAATTTAAGAAAGAATTTATGAAAAATATTAATAAATCTATTAAGGGTATTGCCGTTCTTATGTGCATGGCCTCTTTGACGGGATGTATCAAAGAGACCTTCCCTATGGGCAGTACCGCAACAGAGGAGCAGGTTCAGCTGTCTCCTGCAGCTACTCAGGCCCTTGCCGATGGTATGCCTGCTTCAATGCTGTATGTTCCCATGTCTTGGGTAGACGAAAATAATGCTCATTTCTGTTTCGGCTATCCTACCGAAATGATTGTCCGTGATATGCTTACTGGTGACTATTACCAAACTGGTGAGACAGGTTATAGTCACTTCATCTCTTGGTCACGTAATATGATTATGGGCGATGGTTACCTGAAGACTCAGTACCACTGGAACTTCCATTATCTGTGGTGGTTGCTTGGCGTTAACCAGGTAGTCGGTGCCGTAGATCCCGAGGTTGCTACCGATCAGCAGAAGGGCCTGCTGGGTGCTGCATATGCATTCCGTGCATTGGCTTATCTGGATTTGGCTCGTATGTATGAGTTCCTGCCCAATGAGAAGTTCCCCGACGGCAAGAACAACGACGGCAACAGCGTGTTAAACCTGACCGTACCCATTGTTACCGACGCCACCACTCCAGAGCAGGCAGCCGACAATCCCCGTGCTACACGTGAGCAGATGTTAGCTTTTATCGAGAGCGACTTGGATGCTGCTGAGAAGTATATTGTCTTCCAAACAACAACCAATGGCGGTACAATGCCTGATTTGGCTTGTGTATATGGTTTGAAGGCTCGTCTTTACATGTGGGTTGAAGACTATCCAAAGGCTAAGGAATATGCCCGTAAGGCTATTGATGCTGCCAAGGTTACTCCTCTTACCAAGGAAGCTGCCCTGAACCCCGTTAGCGGTTACAATACTGCCAGCGACTTTATGTGGGCTATTCAGCAGAATTCTGAGACTGAGGCTGTTCAGACAGGTATTGTCAACTGGACATCTTGGGTTAGCAACCAGTGTACATTTGCTTACACAGGTCCTGCTACTAACTTGTTTGTTGTTATCGACAAGAGAATGTATGATCGTATCTCTGATACCGACTGGCGTAAGCTCCAGTGGATCGGTCCCGAGGGCAGTCCTCTGAACGATCAGATTCAGAGTGTAGTTTCTCTCGAGGCAGGTCCTGTCAATCAGTATCTGATTCCTTATGTAAGTGTTAAGTTCCGTCCCGGTCAGGGTAACTCAGACGACAGCAACATTGGTGCTGCTACAGCAATACCCGTAATGCGTGTCGAGGAAATGTACTTCATCGAGGCTGAGGCTGCAGAGCATGTTTCTGCCGGTTCAGGTGCTGCTCTGTTGACTTCTTTCATGAAACAGTATCGTGATCCTAACTACACATTCACAGATCAGGGCTTCGGTGCTGTTGAGGAAATTGTATTCCAGAAGCGTGTTGAGTTGTGGGGCGAGGGTCAGACCTTCTTCGATATCAAGCGTCTTGATATGTCTGTAACACGTGGTTACTCAGGTACTAACTGTACCGATGCCAGAAGTTGTCTGAACACCAACGGACGTCCTGCATGGATGAACCTGGTAATGGTTCGTACAGAGTCTAACAACAACCACGCTCTTGAAGGTATGAACAATCCCGATCCTTCAGATTTATACACTCCATGGACAGAATAATGTGAAACATATTAATAATGATTACAACTATGAATAAGATAAAGTTCGCATTAGTGTCTCTGGCACTGGTTCTTGGATTTACTGCTTGTAACAAGAACGATTATGACTATGAACCTGGTAAGGCTACTGCAAGTGATAAGGCCCTGTTCTTCGATGACGAGGAGAACCTGGTTTTGGAACTTACTGATAACGAGGTAGAGGTTACCCTGAACCGCGCCAATACCGAGGGAGAACTGACAGTACCCCTGATTGTAATGTCTGCACCTGACTTTGTGAAGGTTCCCGAAACTGCTACATTTGCAGCTGGTGAGGCTCAGACCACAGTTAAGTTGGAAATGGGAGAGGGTATGGAGCCTTTCGTTAAGTACTTGGTTAAAATTGCTATTCCCGAGGAGTACACCCAGCCTTATGCTGAGGATGCCGGTTCTCCTGTTTATAGCTTTACTATTCTTAAGGAAGACTGGGCGCCAATTGCTAACGGTGTGTTTACTTCTACTGTTGCCTTAACTGGTTCATGGGAACAGGAATTGCAGTACTCAGACTTCTTGGATCTGTATAAATTCCCCGATTTGTTTGCTGATGGTGGCAATGTTTTCTTCCACTATGGCGGTAAGGTTGAGGTAAATGAGCAAAAAGAGGTAATTACGGAAACTGAAGAGGGTATGGACACTGCGTATGTTGACACTACCTATTACAAGGATGACTTCTACTTTACCGATGCTAACGGAAAGCACATCGTTAAGTTCGGTTTAGCTTACATCCATCCTACATATGGCGAGTTGATGGCTACCGTCAACGAGGATTATGAAATGGGTTACGATGAGTATACCGATGAAGAGACAGGAGAACCTGTAAATGAGTTCTACTGGGTATGGAAGGTTTCTGTATCTGCCGGTTCTTTCGGCGAGAACTACCAGTTTTATGATGTTACCGAATGGGTAAAGAAACCCTGGGAAGAAAAGAACGATGAATAATAGAATTATTATCTATTAATACTGTCTTTAGAGGATGATATGCACAAAAAGATGCATATCATCCTCTTTTCTTTTGCTATAAGAAAAAAAAGATATAACTTTGAGACTTCGTCTCGAACTTACTCACGTTCGGAAATACTCAAATAAATTTGGTATTTCGCTCACTTAATCGTAACTCTGAGACTTCGTCTCGAACTTATTTCGCTCACTTAATCGTAACTCTGAGACTTCGTCTCGAACTTACTCACGTTCGGAAATACTCAAATAAATTTGGTATTTCGCTCACTTAATCGTAACTTTGCACCCAAATTAAGATAAGGTATTATACTGGAATGAAAAGATCGTTAATTTATGTGTTAGCACTGGTGAGTTTCCTCAGTGCTACAGCTCGCGAGATTGCACCCACCGAAGCATTACAGAATGCTCTTATGGCTCTTGAAAATGATGCAGAAGCTAAAGAGATACTACAGGATGGCGCCAACCTGCATCTGATGTACACGCAGAAGTCAAATGATAAGACGTTGTTCTACGTCTTCGAAACAACAGAGGGAGGATTTCTGATTGCCTCTGCCAACGATAATGCCAATGCTGTATTGGGCTATACTGCCAATGGTACGTTCCGTGAAGCGCTAGCCATCCCATCGTTCAAATCATGGGTGGGTGATTGTGCCAAGGCACTGACATTTGTCGCAAACCAACCAGAAGCCAGCTTTAAAGAAGACTATAATAGACAAGGTACATTCCGTAGTAAAGCCAGGCGTGCCAATCTGCCGGAAACTATATCACCGCTTTTAGGGACCATTGCATGGAATCAGGGAGCACCCTATAACAGACTCTGTCCGCTGGTTCAGGGGACCAGATGTGCAACCGGCTGCGTAGCAACAGCTATGGCTATGGTGATGAAATACTGGGAATGGCCTATACACGGAACAGGTGAAGTTTCTTATACAAGTTCTACGTATAATCTGGAACTGAGTGCTGACTTCAGCCAGTCAACCTACGAGTGGAAATCTATGCTTAACAGGTACGACGGTGAATATACCGATGAGGAAGCTGCTGCCGTTGCCAAACTGATGAGCGACGTGGGTATCTCTGTCAGGATGAATTATGGGCCCTCAAGCGGTTCGAATGGACAACGGATACCATTGGCTCTAGCAAATAACTTCTTTTACAATAAAGGCGTGAAATATTTGGAGAGATGTTATTTCGATACAGAAGAGTGGAACAGTATTATCAAAGGTGAATTGTCAGAAAGTCGTCCCGTTCTGATGACTGGCATTAACTATATGGACTTTGTCGGCCATGAGTTTGTGCTGGACGGTTATAATGCAAATGGTCTCTACCACGTAAACTGGGGGTGGGGAGGCACCAGCAATGGTTATTTCGACGTAAATTTCATGAGCCCTGACTACCAAGGTATTGGCGGTAGTAATGGCGGATATGTTGCAGAGCAGGCAATCCTGGCAGACCTGTATCCCGACAGAGAGGGAAACTCGGAGTATGTCATTAATATGTTTTGCAGTAGCGGTCTAGCTTTCGACGAAAAGAAAGGATTTACCATGGATTTCCAGAATAACAGTCTGATACCTTATGAGGGAGAGGTCGGCATTATTGCAGAAAAGGATGGTGTTTTGATCTCAAAGGTAATGGATTCCTGCGCGGGTGATTATCCTATTCCCTCTATGGGCCTGATGAGTTATTATTATAAATTGGAGGAACTGGGCCTTACTGCCAGTCAAATAGGCGAAGGCAATAAATGCTATGTGTATCCGGCATACAAAGATGCAAATGGCAACTATGTAAAACTCTCAGCTCCTATTTACAAGAATGACCGTATGGCCATTACAAGCAAGGGCGGTGCTTTAGCTGTAGATGGTCCGAATGATAATATTGCTAAACTCTCGCAGGTAAGCCTGGCTCTGGACGGTTTGGCTTTTCCGGGCTATCCTATCTACTTTAATGTTAAGGTAAAGAACGAAGAAGGTGCTGGAGAATTCAATAATCTGATTGGTGTGGAAATAACAAACACAAAGGGAACTGTCCTTGGAACAGGTTATGATTGTAAGATAATTCCAGGAGGAAGCAGTACCGATTTCTATATCAAAGTTGAACCTAAAGCTCTTTCTGCAGGCTCATATAGGGCTAACATAGTATATGGCTTCTATAATGATTATGATAAGCTAAGCACTAAATACACAACCTTCGTGGTGAATCCAGCTCCAGCCTCTGCCAGACTTGCATATTCTAATGCTGTGTTCTTTGGTAACCGTGTAGAGGAAGGGGCGCCGGTGGATATTACGATGGATGTTACAAATACGGGTGGCTATACCGAACATGAATTTGCTGCATATCTGTTCCCCAATTCAGGTTCAGGCGAAGTGTATTCTGTTGGAGTTTTAGGCCCAGTCTCCTGTCGTATTACTGCAAACAAGAAAAATCAGATTAAGATTAGTGGAATCATGGATCTTCAGCCGGGAAGCTACTTTTGCCAAATTCGCGACAATACCATAGGTGAATGGGTTCCTAATAGCAGTACCAGTCACGCCTTTACTGTTAGCGAATCTGAGACAGGGGTTAAGAACCTGGAACCTGGAACCTGGAACCTGGAACATTCAGTCTATGACCTTTCTGGCCAGAAGATTCAAAACCCCAGCAAGGGTGTTTACATTATTAATGGAAAAAAAGTGCTGAAATGATGTGATGGGGAGTTAGCTCATCACGGAGTTGTAAAATGCATCATAATAGCTGCAATCGCTTACTCGAATAAGCTTTTTTAATTAAAAATCGCTTATTCGAGTAAGCTTTTTCTTGTATAATTTGGTTGCTGCAATAAGCCTTATAGTGTATATTCGTTGTCTTAAACATTAAAGAAACGTTTTGAGCCTGTTTATATTCAAAAAATAGACATTTCTTTTGTGTTTTGTTTTCTTATTTGTATTTTTGCATAATGAATGTTTATTAAACGTAATTTGTTAATCATGAAAGAACAATTTTTTACCACGATCATTTCCGCGCTTTTGCTATGCAGTGCTCAGGTCCTACATGCTCAGACGACAGACTATGTGGTGACGGTTAACGGAACGGTGCTGACACAACGGATTAAAGAAGTTTCGGCAGCTAGTTACCTGATTAGAAATTATTTTATAGGTTCTTCTTTGATGCGCCTTTATTGGAAGGAGGAAGATAATAGCTGGTCGCACATGGATTTGCATCCTCTACTGCTGCAATTGTTTTTTAATGACGCAGGAACGGATGGTATTGGCAATCTGGAAATTCTGGAAGGAGGCAAGTTGAAAGACAAACTCCTCTTGGGAGGTCTGCCTGAGGGAACGCCGGTAATGGTTTTCAATACCGCCGGACACCAGTGTCTTTCGGCTCGTATTTCCAGTAAGGAAACACCGATAGACACCAGTAAACTGCCAAACGGCATCTATATTGTGAAGGCAGGAAAGAATGTCATAAAGTTTGTCAAAAAATAATATGGGGGAACCGGCATATGAAAAGGCTTTCTTTACTATTACTGGCAGCACTGCCGTTTCTGACAACATCGGCACAGATGCAAATAAAGGTGTCCAAGAATGACGGAAGCACCACCACTATCAATTCTTTTGACTGGATAGAACTTGACGACTCCACCCAAAGCATCAAAATCCATGCAGATTCTGTTACCACCCTGCCCATGAACCAGCTGGAGCGCATCAGTTTTGGGCGCGACTATCTTCCCTGGAATCTTTCGTGGAAAAGTATTGGCCATGACGCTCATTATATGTATGGATACAGTGCTATCATGCATATTCGTGACTTTCTGACAGAAGACATGACTGTTAGCGGAAATACTCCCTATGATAGTTTCTCAAGCTGGTCTACAAACAGATACCGGGGGAAAAATTATCTTACCACACAATATGTATGGGGTTACATGCGCGACTTGATTATGGAATCTAATCAATGGATTGCAGCATGTAAAGATAAGAGTTCCCAAAAGGGACTTCTGGGAGTTGCCTATGCTTCGCGTGCCCTGCTATACCTGGATTTGGCACGCATGTATGAATTTCTGCCCAACGACCGCACAAGTTCTGTTTCCGTATCGGGAAAAGACATTACTGGATTAACCGTTCCTATTATTACAGAAGAAACATCAATAGATGACTTAACTTACTATTACTATGCTCCTCGTGCTACACGCCAAGAGATGTCGGAGTTTATCCTGAACGACTTGAATCTGGCTGAGAATCTGTTGCCGAATTTGGACATCGAGAGTAATTTACTTCCCCATCTTGATGCAGTTTATGGTCTGAAGGCCCGTCTCTATCTTTGGGTAGGAGACTATGCCAAGGCTCAACAGTATGCCCGCAGGGCTATTGATGCATCCACAACTAAGCCTATGACACGAGATGAGATGCTGAGTGCCACCAAGGGCTTTAATGATCCTACATGCTGGATGTGGGGCGTGAAATACAATCCGGAAGATGATGGAGTAATGTCCAGCATTGTCAACTGGATGTCCATGATAAGCAACCAAACAACCTTTGGTTACACAGGTCCTTCAACAAATATGTTTGTACAGATTAGCAAAAAGATGTATGAATGTATCTCTGATTATGATATACGTAAGCTATGGTGGATAGCTCCCTATGGCAGTCCGTTAAACGAACAGATACCATCTGTCGTATCTGAAGATTATGGACCTTTAAACCAATATCTAACTCCTTACACAAGCGTTAAGTTCCGCCCTGCTGAGGGCAATGCCGACAATTATGCAATAGGAAATGTCAGTGCATTCCCTTTGATGCGTGTAGAGGAAATGTACTTTATAGAAGCTGAAGCTGCAGCTCAGCAAGGGATGATACAGCAGGCTCAGCAGTTGCTGAAGCTTTTCATGCTACAGTACCGTAACCCCAGCTATGATTATACAGCCACAAGCCAACAGAATATTATCGATGAGATAATTCTGCAGAAGCGCGTAGAGCTATGGGGTGAGGGCCAGACATTCTTTGATGTAAAACGTCTTAATATGTCTGTAACACGTGATTACGAAGATACAAACGTCCCCCAAGACCGACGCTTCAATACACAAGGACGCCCAGCATGGATGAACCTCGTGTTCCCTTCTACAGAGGAAAGGTATAATGAAGCTTTGAACGAAGAAAACAACCCTGATCCGTCGGATGTATATCAGTTCTACTACCAGCCACTTAACGAAGATGTTGTACGGAATAGCATTCAAGGTAATATGTTGCTGGATGTTCCCAAATTCGTTGATAAGATAGAAATCCTGCCACTTGATTCTGTAGAACAGATACGGTTTAGGTACACTTTGCCTAAGAGCGAGAGTGGTGTTAGTTTCGAGACGCAACTGCAGGTATCCCTTTCTCCCCGTTTTCCAAGCGAGTATACGAAATTCCTTTACTCAACAACGGGGGATTCTGAAACAGGAGATATAAATGTGTGGTGTACAACTTTATCAAGGACATTAGCATGGTTGCTGAAGCAACAAGGCAAGGCGACCAGCGGAGAACCATACATTTATCTGCGTGTTAAAAGCTATGTGGCAGGACTTCCTGCTATACAATACACCTCTAACATTGTCAGTTTCAGAGTATCAGTAAGCGAGAATCCCAGTTATCTGCAAGGGTACAGCTATGCTCCGAAACTAACGGCAAGTAGCGCGGATGTTCTTGATATGGAACGATTGGCCGGTCAAGAGAATGTAAAGGTCTGCAGTCTGGATATGAATGGAGAAGGTAGTGTCTATAACACCTACAGTTCCGAATTCCCGTATCGTATAAACCTGAATTTATGGGGGTTGGGATTTGACATAAATAAAGATGGAATAGTAAATACAGATAATTTATATGAAGACCCATTTGTTTCGTTGTATAAGCACAATTGGGGCGAATATTTTACCGGCCATCCTGCCGAATATCCTGGATTGCAGCACTATCAGGCAGACGTGACCTGTAAAGCAGACAGAGACGACCTGATTTTCTCGCTGAGGAGCAATCCACTAGATGTCAGTGTCATTATCAACCGTCAAGCCTGGGAAGAGTATGATTATTCATGGAGGGATAGATATATCACAGTGATGAGGTCGGAAATGATGCCGAACAACACTCATGTGGAGTTGGAAAAAGCTGCGGATTCTGATGTATATCGCCTTAGAGCTCCTTATGGCACAGGACACAACATAATGCTTTCTGTTAACGGTGACAATAGTGTTACTATGTCGCGCCAATATGCCTACAATGATACATGGGGACAACCTGTTTATGCAAGCGGAAAAGGCACTTTCGATGGGTGGACATTTGACATGCAAGTAACTTTCTGCAATGCTGACTATACACAAAGCGTCGTCCGTCATGAGATTTATGGAGAAAAACCTGAATGGAATATGGTTTATGAGGGAATCTTTTATAGCAATTTGTTCGGCTCGGAAATCGAAGGTGCTATCTACCGATTATCCACTAATCCAGAGCAATACAAATTGGTTCCTTTCATATGGAGTGATGAGGGACTGGAGTTTACCTGGAGTTCGCAAGACAATTCTATATCTTTCGAAGACCAGTCTACGGGCTACAACCATCCCACTTATGGAATGATTATAGCTCAAAATTATCCAGGAAGCTATGTGGAATATGTTAATGGACTGCCAACCTTCCATTTCTACATCCGTTATTATGTGGATGCGGGTTCGTTTGGTACGTACGATGAAGTTTTCACTGTTACCCAAACAAAATCAACGCGGGCGCCAAAAAAACAAAAATCCCTTCAACTACCCAAGAACATGTGGTTGATACCTAATGGGCTAAAACAGGCAGAGTAAATAAGGGACACTAATCAGTTCTGTAAATAACAAAAGTAGCTCACACGAAAAGGAACATGTGAGCTACTTTCTTTTTAAAAAAATCTCATTCTACAGTTACACTTTTAGCCAGGTTTCTGGGACGGTCCACATCTTTGCCCTTGCAGACGGCAATGTGGTAAGCCAGAAGCTGGAGAGGGATACTGGCTATTAGGGGCTGGAAACATTCGAGTGTGTCCGGTAGGGTGATGATATGGTCGGCAAACTTCTGTATCTGTGTGTCACCCTCGGTAACAAGAGCCGTTACTCTTCCGCCTCGTGCGCGTACCTCTTGGATATTACTGATGACCTTCTCGTAGAGGCGGTCGCGAGTGGCTATGACAAAGACGGGCATTTCGGAATCGATAAGGGCGATGGGGCCGTGCTTCATCTCGGCAGCTGGATAGCCCTCGGCATGGATGTAGCTGATTTCCTTCAGTTTAAGCGCGCCTTCCAGTGCTACGGGATAGTTGTAGCCTCGACCTAAGTACAGGCAGTTCTTGGCGTAGGTGAAGATGGGGGCCAGACGTTCTATCTGCTCGTTGGTCTTCAGGGCTTGTTCCATCTTCTCGGGAATCAACGTTAATTCCTTCACCATCTCCTTATACTGGTCACCTGGGATGGTTCTGCGCTCGTTGGCAATACACAGGGCCAGCATAGAAAGTACTGTTACCTGACCTGTGAAGGCCTTGGTGGAAGCGACTCCAATTTCAGGCCCTACGTGAATGTAAACGCCTGTGGAAGTCTGGCGGGGAATGCTGGCACCTATGGCGTTGCAGACACCAAAGACAAAGGCTCCTGCCTTGCGTGCCAGTTCGATGGCTGCCAAAGTGTCGGCTGTCTCGCCGCTCTGTGAGATGGCAACAACTACATCATCGGGGTAGATGACAGGGTCGCGATAACGGAACTCGGAGGCATATTCAACCTCAACGGGAATACGACAGAGACTCTCGAACAGCTGCTTGCCTGCACTGACCAGCTTCTCGCGATAGTCGATAACAGCTGATAGCGTAATGCGGTCGGCATCTACATTGATACGTCCTCGCATACAATCGCGCAGGCAGCCGGGCTGTTCGAAGATTTCCTTCAGCATGAAGTAAGGATAGCCACCTTTCTCTAACTGACCCAGCGTGACATCAATCTGCTTAACCTTGGGATGCTGTGTCTCGTTGTCCATATTTACCACCTTCAGTTCATTGCCTAAATGCAGTACGGCTATGTCGCCATCGTTCAGATATACGACCTTGTCGGTATATTCTGCAATAGGGCTGGCATCGGAAGCCAGATAGAATGCTCCGTCTTCGCCCAGGCCTACCACCAGCGGAGAGCTCTGTCGGGCACAGATAATGGTGTCGGGGTGCTCTTTGTCGAGAATAGCAATAGCGTAGGCACCGATAACCTGATGCAAGGCGACCTGAACAGCTTCCAATAACTCTATGCCATTGCTCTGCATGATGTATTCCACCAACTGCACCAGTACCTCAGAATCTGTGACACTCTTGAACTGGATGCCGCGGCCGACTAGTTTCTCTTTCAGTGTCAGGTAGTTCTCAATGATTCCGTTGTGAATAAGGGCCAGACGGCCGGAAGCCGAGTAGTGGGGGTGAGCATTAGTGCTGTTAGGCTCGCCATGAGTAGCCCAACGTGTATGGGCAATACCTGCGCAGCCTGTGATATCTTTTTCCTGACAGAATGCTTCCAGGTCGCTTACCTTACCCTTGGCCTTATAGACATTCAGATTGCCCGTTTCGCTAATCATTGCTACTCCGGCGCTATCATAGCCACGGTATTCCAAACGTTGAAGTCCTTTAATCAAAATGGGGTAGGCACGCTTGGTGCCAATGTAGCCAACTATTCCGCACATAACAATAATGGATTGCTTGTTTTTTCTTCAGTTAATTTGTCACTTTGGTTTAAAAATCGCGCAAAGATACATCTTCTTGTTTAAATAGCCAAGAGAAATGAAACAAAAAGATAATAAAAAAGATTATCCCGCGTCAAGGGATAATCTTTTTAAGTTTACCGTTTACCATTTGCTGTTTACCGTTTACCGTTCACTATTCTTTTTGAATTTATAAATTTTGAATTCGTATTAACGCCCCTTGCCCCTAAAAACTCCCTAGGCCGATGGCAATCCAGATAATCTCCCTGACTCGACAGATAATGCTGACAAATAATCCTGTGGCTCCCGAAAGCCCCAATGCTGCAATGGAGAGCATGAAGCCGCTTTCCTGAACGCCCAACTGTAGGGGCAGGAAGCCTATGAGGTTGGCAAAGAGGGAGGTGAAGGCCAGAATGAGTATGCTGTGCAGGAAGGTAAGGGTGTAGCCCTCGACGCCTCCGCCGCAGTTGATGCCGATGCACAGGAGCATGAACATAATCTCGAGGCTCTGTACGATGCGTGAGAGGTATTCCAGTAGGAAGCTGCTATAAAACGCTTTTTTGTCCTGCTTATGCAGGGCTGCTATCTGACGGTCGACGTTCTGCAGGGCTTCTGAATGCTTCTCTAAAAAACGCTGGCTCCAACCCTTAAGGCCGGGTATCTTGCCAATTAGACGGAGGGTCTTAATGACCAAGCCGTTTTTGTAACCACGTGAGAATAGATAGAAAGCAATGAGGCAGAAAACGAAGGCAATGCCAAGAAGGGTGCCATATAGGGGGGTAAGCTTCACATCGGGGTCGCCATACGCAACAAGTCCCAACCATAGGAAGATGCTGGTGAACCAAAGCCAGAAGTGGGCAAAGATGTGCATCATGGCATAGAGAATGACGCTGGAGGTGGCCTCATGCTTGTTGATGTCGCGGGAAAGCTCCATAATGCGGTAAGGTTCGCCTCCTAAACCGCCTACGGGTGTGGCATAGTTGAGGGCATAACCAGTTATGGTAAGTTTGAAGATGCGCCAGAAACTGACTTTGTCGGCATCCTTGCTGTTGCCACGTATAACCTGACGCCATGAGAGGGCATTGATGCCGTAAACGAAGAACCATACGCCGAAGGTGAATATCATCCCCACCACAAAGACAACTCCAACAAGGAAGAGGAGGTTATTGACGCGTTTTTTTGTCCACTGCATAATTAAATGAAGAATGAAGAATGAAGAGTGAAGAATTTGCTACCGCTGTGAATTAGAATAAGCCACTCCCCCACGGGGGAGATGGAGGGGGCTGTTAGGCTGCAAGATTGTCAGCTACTCGTTTGCAGAAACCTTCGTGACGATGTCTGATCCAACGGCAGAAAATTTCCATGCAGGTTACCTCGAATACAATAAAGTAAACGGAAGGTAGGTCAATGAGACAGAAGAGGATGAAGAATGCGGTGCGGAAGTTGAAGGTAAGCATACCGTTGTACTTCATCAGCTTCAGAGATTCGGAATGAAGCTCATCGCGTACCTCTGCGGGCATATTATTGGCAGCACCGAATTTTTCCTTCATAACACGCAGCAGACGCTGAAACTGCGGGGTAGCCTTCTCCTGCTGATGGGTATAAGAGATGTATGATTTCTGGAATAACTTCCACACGCGGTTTCCCTCAGTTGGGGTCGCATCGTATTCCTTTTGCAGCTGCTCGGAATTGTTCA
>CADAWW010000101.1 GCA_902791675.1 uncultured Bacteroidales bacterium | reverse complement strand
CATCCATCCTTGCAGGTCAGTAAAACGACGCTGGAGGGCATTGTCGCTTACGCCGCCGCTTCCAATCTCGTTGGTGACGAAGATGTATGTGGCATCGGGTTGGGTAAACTTGTCGAATTCGTCTTTAGCATTGGCAAGGACGGCATCAACAGATGGCGTGTTACCTGATGGAGAACCGTCGGGCACCAGCCAGTTTGTTAGCCATAGTGTTACGCAGTCGATGACCACTACGCGACCTGTTAAGTCGTGCCGACTCAGGTAAAATTCCTCTTCTATGTTCGTCCACTGAGGTCCGCGACGTTCCTGATGTCTTTGTACGCGCTCTCTGAACTCATCGTCCCAGATGTGCGCTGTTGCCAGATAGACGGGATTGTCGGAAAGACTTAATGCCAGTTCCTCAGCCTTACTGCTTTTTCCTGAACGCTGTCCGCCTGTTATGAGAATAATCTTTTTCATTGAACATTTCTATAACCAATAACCGTTTACCGTTTACCGTTTACCGTTTACTGTTTACTGTTTACTAAGGTCTATAACCTATAACCTATAACCTATAACCTCTAACCTCTAAACCACGCAGATGGCAAGTAACGTTGTCAGTTCTATGATTAGGCATACGGCACCGCAGCAGTCGCCTGTGTAGCCGCGTAATCTGTTCCAGATGAGCAGATAAAGGAAATACATCACAACACACGGGATAAAGATGACCATCTCCCAGTCAATGCCTGTCCACCATAGAAATGCCGCCATAGGCAGCAATCCTTGAATGGCAAGGCCTATGCCAGCCCGCCAGTCCATCTTACGGTAAATCATCTTCGCCTTGGCTTCCTCTTCCTGTCGGGCGTATGGCATCATCATAATCAACTGTGCAGTTAACATTCTCGCATATGGTGTTGCCGCCAGAATAGCCAAGGTCGCCATCTTCGGGGTCATAGAACACAGGGTTACAAACAGCAGCATCTCGTAAACGATGAGGCCCAGTACGCCAAAGGTTCCTATGTGCGAGTCCTTCATGATGGTCAGGATGCGTTCGCGGTCGGAACCTCCTCCGCCAAAGCCGTCCAGGAAGTCAGCCAACCCGTCCTCATGCAAGGCTCCCGTTACCACCAGCCTTACAACAATTGCCAGCAGAATGGCAATCATGTAGGGTAGATACATGCTGCCCACCCATAGCGTGGCAGCCATCAGCCCGCCTGTGAGCCCGCCCGTCAGCGGCCAGTACTCCACAACAGCCTTATAACTCTCTACGGGCGGCTGATGCAAGCGGTAGAAGGGCAGTCGGGTAAAGAAGATAAACGCAGCCCACAAGCGGTCGTACCAATGACTCTGGTCAATCTCTACTTGCATATTCTTTTATTTCTTGCGGATTTTTACCGGCTTGATACTTGTATGTGTAGGCTGCACCTGATTGATGGTGCCGTCCTTGGCAAAAGTCAGGCGGTCTATGCATACTTCGCGGTGGAAGCCGGGGCCGTTATTCAGGTAGTTCTTGTTTATGCGGTGATAGACAATATACCACTCGTCGGTCCCAGGTACATTGACAATCGAGTTGTGTCCTGTGCCATAAATCTCTTCCTCAGGGTTCTGAATGATAACAATAGGCTTTTCTGCCACTTTGATGGGACCCTTGGGTGATTTACTCGTTCCGTAGGCAACGTGGTAGTTCTTTGCCCCTGTATCGTCAACACTCCACAGGAAGTAATACAGCCCCTTCCTGTAGAATACATAGACACCCTCGCGGAAGGCATAGTCGGCCAACGAGCCTCCCTTAGGTGTGATGGTGAATTCCTCATCTCCTATACTCATCATATCATCCGAGAGCATACGGTAGTCATACGGTAGTGCAGATGACCGTTGCCGTAATAGAGGTAAGTCTTTCCGCTTTTGGGATCTGTAAACACATCCGAGTCTATCATCTGACCGCCAGAGGTAGTTGTAAATAGCGGTTTTTCCGAGGCTTTGAACGGACCTGTCGGAGAATCGGCTACGGCAACGCCCAAAGTCTTTTTATTCAGCTCCGGGTTGTGTGCGCTGAAGAAGAAGAAATACTTCCACTTACCGTTTATCTGTTTCTCCTCGATACAAGGTGCCCAGGCATTACCTGCGGCCCAAGGAGTGTCTCCGCCTGCTGCCAGATTAAGAATCGTTCCTTCGTTCTGGAAGTTTACAAGGTCGTCCGATGAGAAAACATCAAAGCTATATCCGCCCCAACCCGGATAGCCGTCGGTAGTGGGGTAGATGTAGAAACGTCCCGTATTCTTGGAGTACAATACCTCCGGGTCGGCATGGAAATCGGGAAGGACAGGATTGCTGTATACAGATACGTCCACAGGTTGCTGACAGGCTTGCATGAAACTTGTTATGCGTTGCTGCCATTCAGCCTGGCTGTGTACATCGTATTGACTCCAGGCAGAGCCAAAGTAATAGGTAAAAGGCTCGTTGTCGCGCAGGTTCTGATGAATGCCAACAGCATGACCGGCATTTCCGTTAGAGGGATGTCGGAACATCATCTTTTTCGTTGTGTCGATGCCATTAGGATAAAGTGTGGCAACGTATAATTGGCAGTTGTATTTATCGGGGTCGCTTGTTGGGTCGGCATAGTGCAGATAGTCGCGTCCCACTACCACAGTGGTTGTGTCGGCTGCATGTATCACGAAGCCGGAAGCAACATCGGCCGCTTTTTTCAGTCCTGTGTACCAGACCTTCATCCGGCAGAAGTTAGAACCGCAGTCCAGTGTCACGATGCGGTGCTCTGTAACCGTTCCCAGGGAGCCACGATCCGTTGGGGCAAAGTCCATCTGTACCGATACACGCAGGGGACCGCCGTTGGGGCAAAGTCCATCTGTACCGATACACGCAGGGGACCGCGGTCCAGTACCTTATATGTATCGTAGCACCAAGGGAAAAGGAGTGAGTCGCCCACAATGATAGACGGTGTTCCGCAACCCAGCGTGGGACCTACGTTGTAGCAGTCCATACCCATTCCGTGATTCAGGTGGTAGCTTGTCAATGTGGTTATCAGTTCGGCTTCTCGTTGTTTACCTTGCCTCTTCAGCGCAGAAATCTCGGGATGGCGCGAATACTCCAATTTGTATATGCTGTCAATAACCATGTCGGGAGAGCTCTTCAGCCACACATCAATGCCATATCCCTGCTGTCCCATACGCTGGAGTGCGGGCCCATAGAAACGGTAGGCCGTTCGGTCGTTCTCAATCATAATGTCATCCAGTCGCTCTGGGTAATGCTTGGTAAACACGAAAGGCTTCGTTGCTGATGGTTTACCTGGCTTCAGGGTATATGTAGCCGTTCCGTAGGGCCGTATGCTGGCAAAGAGCAATAGCTTGCCGTCGTGAGTCCATTGGTACGGTTGTTCCACACCGAAAGCATCAAAAAGGACCATTTGGGAATCCGCCTCAAGATTCTCCACCTCTACCACTTCATGGCGTTGCAATGCCGTGTTGTTCTTTATTACAATGGTTTTGCCAGAGGTCTTAAGACCCAGTAAAAGACACAGAAATGTCAGAAAAACCGTTTTATGTTTCATCGTGTAGTCAGTTTTCAATCAAAAAAGATGGTACAAAGGTATGAATATTTTTGGGAATAATTGGTGATGGTAGGCAAAAAGTAAAAAAAACAGCTATGGTTACTCAACATCTTTAAGCATTATGGGATGAAGCCAGTGGGTGTAGCCTGCATAGACGTTTCCCTGAATATAGAACCCTGTATCGACTGGGTTCCCTTGAGCATCGTAAAGTTGGATGTCAGATGGTGGAGGCGTCCCCATTATGGAGGAGTAATGAAACTCGTGTCCACGAAGTTCTTTCCCGCTGATTTTCATCATGCGATAACCCAAATGCAGACGGGCGTCCTGCATGGTGGTACGGAAGGGTAAGAGTCCCGCCATATCTGTGTCATCTATTCCTTGGGAAAGATACATCATTCCACCACATTCGGCCCAAATGCGTGCTTTGGTTTGTCTAAGAGAATCCATTGTGGCGTGACTCTTAGAGAGTTGTGGCAGAAAGAATTCCGGGTAGCCACCGGGAAGTAAGATCAGACTGGCATCTTGCGGCACTGTTTCGTTGGCAAGGGGTGAGAAAAAATGCACCTCACCCTGGCTGCGAAGGTAGTCTGTGGTTTGTCGATAAAGGAAGTTAAAGGCTGCATCGTAGGCAATGAAAATTTGGGATTTTTTTGAGTTGATAGTTGATAGTTGACAGTTGACAGTTGATAGTTGACAGTTGATTGTTAACTGTTCATTGTTAATAATCTCCGCCACCTTCTCTGCCAGTTGGCTTATCTTTTCTGTTTCGCTGATGTCGAGTCCTAAATGACGGCTCGGAGCATAAAGCTCCTTCATGCGAGGGATGGCGCCTATGACAGGCATCCCCACTTCTGCAGCTGCTTGGCGCAATATCTTTTCATGTCGTGAGCTCCCTACATTATTAAATATCACACCGGCTATCCGGGTAGCAGGCCGGTAGGTGAGGTAGCCCTTCAGGATGGGAGCTATGCTGTGCGCCATGCTGCGGGCATTGATAACCAGAATAACGGGGATTCCAAGTATCTCGGCGACCTCGGCGCTACTCCCCTTGATGCCATCAGCTCCGTCATACAGCCCCATAACACCTTCTACTATGCAGATGTCGGCATCCTGACTGTAGTGTTGAAAAGCCTTTTGAACGTTCTGTTCCGACTGCATCCAGGTGTCCAGATTCACAGAATCTCTGCCACTGGCTATGCGATGGTAGAGTGGGTCGATGTAGTCTGGCCCGCACTTGAAAGGCTGCACTTTATAACCCTTATTACGGAGGGCTCGGAGCAGACCGATAGTAAGTGTCGTTTTACCACTTCCCGAAGATGCTGCAGCTATGAGGAATGCCTTTTTCATATCAATAGTGGTGTTACTTTCCAAATGCAAAAGTACAAAAAAAACGCTAAGAGCGTACATGTTACAAAAAAAAGTTGTAATTTTGCAACGCATTCAGGTGATGCTCATGGTCAGCAGCCATAGAGCAGAGAGGGAATCCGGTGAAAATCCGGAACAGTACCCGCTACTGTAGATGCCTGTTATTGAAGGTGCAAAATAAGCCACTTTCGGGAAGCTTAACCGATGGGAAGGCGCACGTTCAGGGCAAAGTCAGGAAACCTGCCTGAGATGTTCTTATGTCAAACCAGCTCTGTTACGGGAATATAGCAGGCAAAATTTTGAGAAAATCTGAAGTGAAGCATATTTATGCTGTGTTCATTGCGCTGTTGTGCAATATTCTTTGTTGTTCCATTGTCTGTGCCCAGAAATCGGCACCTGATAGCATTATGCGTAACCACGAACTGGCGCAAGTGGTGGTAACTGGTACAGGAACGCATAACAAAGCCCAGAATGCTGTTGTACCTGTTCAGGTGATAACATCCGAGGAACTGCAGCGGATGCACGTTACCAATCTGGAGGATGCCCTGAAGCAACTTACCTCCAGCGTAACCACGATGACCAACGGAATGGGAACCACCATGATGATGAATGGTCTCAACGAGGATTACATGCTGATTCTGGAAAATGGAAAACGCCTGACTGGTGACGACCGATACACGCGCATCAATATGGCCAATGTGAAACGTATAGAAATTCTTTCGGGTGCCAGCTCTGCACTATACGGAAGCGAAGCCATAGGTGGCGTTATCAATATCATAACATCCGCACCATCTACGACTGCACCTTCTGCTGATATTCATCCGGAAGGAAAGGTTGATGTAATCAGTTCCACTTCCTATACCAGTAAAAACCGCTTTACGGAAAGTATTGCAGTAAATGCCGAAAAGGGACAGTTTAGCAGCAGCACTTCGTTTCAGCATCGGCAGGCCGGCAACTGGCAAGTGAATCAGACCGAAGAGGTGATGGGCAAACTGATGCCAACCGGCAGGGTGATGAGTCAGGCTTTTCACAATAACCAGTTGAATCAGCGTTTTACTTGGGATTTGGGGCGAGGTTTAACCTTATATCTGAAAGGCAGCTATTACGACTACCGGACCGACAGGCCTCAGATGGCCCGTTATTTCAAAGGCTCGACAAAAAAGAATGCCGATGGCGGCAAGGACACAATCTTTACTGAAAAAGAGGCATACAGTTATGACCTTCACCATCGCGACTATATGTATGGAGCCGGTGCTACATGGAAGATTAGCAATAAGACGTATCTCGAAGCCGACTTCTACAGCGATAACCTGATGAGCGAACGCGACTCGTTCGATACCTCCCGCCCGGGTGGAACACTGCTTACCAAACGTACACATTATTATAATGGAACGGTGAAGGGTATTTTCCGTCTGGGCAGTTGGAATAAACTGTCGGCTGGCGCCGAGTATGTTCAAGAAACATACGAGAGCTATAATTTTTCTTTCCGCACTATGTACACCATCTCTCTGTTTGCCCAGGATGAGATGCGTCTGTGCAGGAATCTGCAAGGTGTCTTGGGCGTTCGTTACATCTATAATCGTCACTTTGGCAGCTATGCCACACCAACGGTATCACTGATGTACAGTCCTGGACGCTTCCGTTTCCGTGCCGGATATAGCACAGGTTACCGTACCCCCACCTTACTGCAGATGTATTACGAGAACGACGAGACAAAAAATGTTACCATAGGCAATCAGGACTTGAAACCCGAAAAGAGCAACTACTACACCGTAAGTGCAGAATACAACAATAGCTGGGTGAACCTGAAGGTCAGCGGTTTTATCAATGATGTTCGTGACATGATTTCATATCGGGTACTTACCGATGCAGAGGTATCAGCAAGTGGATTGGATATAAAATATCCTACAGCAACAAAATACCAGCAAAGAGATAATATAGACAAGGCGAAGGTTAAAGGGCTCCACCTGAGCGCAACTTTCTATCTGCCACAAAATATTCGCTTAGGTGGAGCCTATACCTTGACAGATACAGAAGCCGAGACAAAGGAACTGAATGCCGCAACAAAACAGTACGAGACTGTTACCCAACCCACTGACCGTAGTGTCAGGCATACGGGACGCGTCTTCGCGGGATGGGGAAAAACATGGGGGAAGTACAGATTCTGCATAGACCTGAACGGCCATCTGCAAGGTCGCCGTTGGAGTACCAGCTACGGTTGGGCACCAGGCTTTACGCAATTCGACCTTCATACGACCCATACTTTTTACTTGAAGAATATGGAACTGATTCCCGGCCTTGGCATCGAGAATATCTTCAATACGCGCGATACGCGTCCCTGGAACAGCAATTTCTCTACCTTGCATCCTGGAAGATGCGTATTCGCCTCATTAAAAATTCACATAAAATAGTGACATGCGTTATACATTATTTATAATAGGATTTCTTTGTCTGCCTCTCCTGATGAATGCACAGAAAGGCGAGAAAGAATCAACCATGAAAGAACTGGTGGTCACAGCCACAGGAACACTGCATAACCTGAAGAATGTTCCGGTGCAGACCGAAGTGATAAACCGCAAGATGTTGGACAGCTTCGGCGGCAAGAGTATAGAGGAAATTCTTAGCTCACTTACGGCCTCGTTTGCCTTTGCTGAAGGCGATATGGGTTCTCAGATGCAGTTGAACGGTCTTGGCAATTCCTATATTCTGGTGCTTGTGGACGGCAAGCGACTTCATGGCGATGTGGGAGGAGAGAACGACCTTGGCCTGATAGATCCGCAGAACATCGAGCGTATAGAAATCGTAAAGGGAGCGCAGAGTGCCCTCTATGGCAGCGATGCAATGGCTGGCGTTATCAATATAATCACCAGAAAACATACCGAGAAGGGATTTTATGCCGATAACAGTACACGTTACGGTATGCACAACGACCTTCGCCAGCATAACACTTTTGCCTTTAACATCGGAAAAGTAGGCAGTCAGACCAATTTCCAGCTGCAGCGTAACGACGGCTGGCAGAATACTGCCGAAGAATATGCCGAGGGTATGGTAATAACGGACAGCAAGAACAAAACGGTGAATATGTTCCGCAACTGGCAATTGGCAGAACGACTGACCTATAAGCCTGTTCACAACCTCGAACTGTATGCCGAAGGCTCTTATTACAAGAAGAATATCTGTCGCCCTCAGGATGGAACACATCCCAGTTGCGATGTCTATACATACGACCTGCGATATAACAATGCGTCGGCTTCGGTAGGCGGCAAATTAGATGTCGGTCGCAAGAACTACTTGCAGTTGGACATAGACTGGAACAAGCACGCCTATTACTACGACTATACAGCCCGAACATACGAGACAGTACATCTGGAGGGCGAGGAATACGGCCCGCTGGACGGAGAATGGTACCCTGTACTGATGAAACCCGGCCAAAGTAAGCTGCAAAGCGACCAGCAACGCGTCATGGCTCAGGCGAAGGGCGTTTTCTATTTGCCATACGAGAATACCCTGAATGCTGGCCTGGAGTATCGGTACGACTATCTGAATGCCCCTAACCGTACGGAAAACGGATCGGCTAGCGACTGGACGTCGGCTCTCTATGTGCAGGACGAGTTTGATCTGCTGAAGTGGTTCAATCTTACAGCAGGTCTGCGGTTAGTGGGTAACCAAAACTTTGGTGTACGGGTTACTCCCAAGGTCAGCGCTATGTTCTCAACCGGAGATTTCCGTTTCAGGGTGGGATGGAGTCAGGGCTTTAAGACACCTACAGTCAAGGAACTGCATTACCGTTACCTGCATGTGATGGGCAGCAGCACGTTCTTCAACATCGGTAACACAGACCTGAATCCTCAGACCAGTAATTACTATTCGGCCAACATAGAGTATCGTGGGCGCAAGTTCACAGTAGCCGTAACAGGATATCTGAATAAACTGGATAATATGATAGCCCTGGTGAATGTGCCTGTCGGAGAGATTCCCGCCGGCATTACCACAGCATATCTTGGCGATGGCAGTACGAATGTTCAGGCCCGTATGTATAAGAATATGGACGACGCGAAAACCTATGGTGTGGATATAAACCTTTCCTATCAGTTGCTAAAGGACCTGATGCTCACCTCGGCTTACAGTTGGCTTAATACCGAGGCCAACATGTACGATGCGTCAAAGGACAGAATGAACAGTGTAACCATCGACGGAACCGCCCACCATAAATGGAGCGCATCGGCCATGTACAGCCATTCGTTCTGTAATTGGTACAAGTTGGGCGTGAATCTGTCAACCCGAGGCAGCAGTACACGTTTCTATCAGAACAACAGAAACGGAAAGCCTTTCCAGATATGGCGCATAAATACTACGCACGACTTCGGGAAACCCGGCAAGATGCTGGCGTATAGAATTGAGCTGGGTGTTGACAATATCTTCAACTATGTGGACCGTACCATGCACCCTTATCACTTGGGTAACAATACATCCGGTACAACGGTCTATGGCACCTTCGGCATAAGATTCAACTACGGAAAGAGAGTTAAAAACAATATATTATCAACCAAACAAAAAACAAATAATGATGAAGAAGATTAAATTTATGCTTCTTGCTGCCATGGCAGTTTGCCTGACGGCTCCCGTGTTTACCTCATGCAGTAGTGATAACACAAACGATCCCGAAAATCTGATTTCGGAGTACAGTTACAACGACAATCTGGTTGCCGCACAGAAGGCCAAGTCCAAGAAAAACGTTGCCGTTCTGTTGGTTGCCTTCGGTTCTACATGGAACAATGCGTTCCTGGCTTTCGACAAGACAAAGGCTGCTTACGAGAAGGCTTTCCCCGAGGCAGATGTTTATGTCAGCTTCTCCAGCGACATCTGCATCAACCGTGCAAGTGTCGGTGAGAATCCCGATGACAATGGTAACATCGTAAAGCGCGATTACTACGAGCCCCGTTATCTGTTGCATGCTATCGGTGATGCCAAGTACAGCAAAATCTATGTTCAGTCTTTGCAGGTTATCCCTGGCGAGGAGTTCGCAGCTGTTGTAGCTTCTGTTAAGAAGTTCATGAACAACGGTTACATTGCCAAGGCTCATCTGGACGATGAATATCTGGCCAAGTTGCAGGACGATGAGGCTATCTTCCTGGGTATGCCTTTGCTGAACGACCCCGAAACGGATGTTCCTGAGGTTGCTAAGCAGTTGAATGCTCTTTACAATGCCGAGGCTCAGCAGGGTGTTGTTGCTTTCATGGGTCATGGTAACCCTGATACCTACGACACCTTCAAGGCTAACGTTCGTTACACCCAATTGGAAGAGGCTTTGCAGGCCCTCAATTCCAACTACTTTGTAGGTACCGTTGATATGCCGGACAACTACAAGCAGGATGTGCTGGCCCGTATGCAGGAGCAGGGTAAGACCAGTGGTAGGATATTCCTGCACGCCCTGATGTCAATTGCCGGTGACCATGCTCATAACGATATGGCTGGCGGTTTTGATGCAGAGAGCGAAGAAGATAAGGCTGAGTACTGGGATCCCGAGGATCCTGAGAGCGAGGACAATAGTTGGTTTATGTATTTTGGTAATAACGGCTTTACTCCTGTTGTTCCTGTTGTTGGCAATCACCCACAAGGTTTGCTCGAGCAGCCCGGAGTCCTGAATGTTTGGATTCAGCATACCAAGAATGCCGAGTTC
>CADAWW010000100.1 GCA_902791675.1 uncultured Bacteroidales bacterium | reverse complement strand
AAACGGATTTCAGCCGTTGCAAAATTCGGTATAACAAACAGAAAAAATCCGAATAAAATGATTTTATAATTAAACAATTTGATACGCGCATATTTTTACCTACATAATTTTAATATAGATAGGATTGGAATCTGGCCTTTTTTCTAAGGAAGGGGGGAAAATACTTTAATAATTGATAAAGCAACCCTACTTTTTGACATTTGCGCTTCACCTATTTTATTTTTATTTATATTTGCACAGCAAAAACAAACAAAAAGATATGGGAAGTGCGAAATATCTGATTGCGAAAGAATCCGATTACCGCTGGGGTGCTGTAATTAGCACCATCGGGATTCAGGAAACACCGGCAGGAGAGCCTTATCCCTATGGAGAGCACCCTAAGGGATACCTCTTTAAAGTGGAAAAAGGTCGTATCCTTCATGACTTTCACATCCTATACATCATTAAAGGAAAGGGGTGGGTTGCCACTTCACATTGTTCCAAGACCGAGCTCCGAGCAGGGGATGCCGTCGTTATTTTCCCCGGGGGATTTCGCCCAGCGAATTATACAGGAGAAATTTTTCGACATCAAAAAACCGGTCTTGCGGGTGGGCATCAGCGACACTGTCTGTAGTGCCTTCAACAAGGCCCTCGAAGCGGCCAGTACAGAGAAACCTGCTCACCAGCAGCAACTGGCGGGATTCGCAACACTGATTGTATGTTCCATATATGCGAAGGCTATACAACAACCCTATAAAGACAATCCAGAAATAGACTACATCAACCTGGCCCGAAAATATATGCGCGAAAATCTTTCACGTGCCCTTTGCATGGAAGATGTAGCAAAGGAGATAGGCATGGGCTACTCTAAGTTCAGGAAGGTATTCCGCAATTATACGGGATTCTCTCCTACCCAGTATTTCCTTAACCTGAAACTGGAGAAGGCGAAGGACTATCTTTCCAATACCCATCTATCTTGCAAGGAAATTGCCTTCCGACTGGGTTTCGACTCAACGGCTTACTTTAACAAGATGTTCCGGCAACGGAACAACATCACCCCTCAGGAATTCAGGGGACAGCTGACACAAAAATAGGTTACCAGATATCTTCCGGCGTCTCGGGATTGTCATAGACCTCTTTGGCGCAGTACTCGAGATAATCTACATAGAATTCGCGTGTAGGATCGTCTAATACGGTCTTAAAGCGCAGGTAGTATGTCTTGTCGGGGTCCATCTGCTCACGCAGGATAACACGACGTATAATAAGCGGGTCGGCGCGTGCCATTACAGAGACTCCCTGTGCACCGTCGCAATATAGTTCGGCCCCTTTCATGAACCCTTTATTCCGCATCTTTTTGTCCACCTCTGCATTTGCATCATCGTCTTCGCTATCTGGTTCCCAACCCACACCGCTGGGAAAAGTTCCGGCTGTGGTACGACGTTCCAGTCCGCTCATTCGTACATCCATGGGAATGCCCATAGCTGCCAGTCGGTCACGGTCGTGCCCCCAGTAAAACTGAACCATGCCTCGGTTGTATCCGTCACTTTGTATGTTGAAGCGCAGTTCATAGACTCCCCTTGCAGGCACAGGCGGAAGACGGAAGGTTACATCCACATTGCCGCGGATGTTCAGTTCGTCGCCCTGATAGTTCTTCATCCCTTCGTTGTAGCCGTTATAATAGAAGAAGTAGTTGTCGTCTGCTATCCAGCAGTCATCAAGATATGGATATACAATGGAGGTTGGGATGCCCGTTCGAGTGGGCCGATGATAGTATTGCAGACGCAGGTCGTTGTTCATGAATTCGGGGAACTGTGCCGTAATGTCCCATCGGATGCGCTCCTTGTGCAGGTTGTCACGCACATCCTGGGTGTAGGCCAGCAACTGGTCGAGGGGATAGATGATTCCGTTACGGACGTTAAACTCGTCTGAGGATTCGGGATCATTCACAGGAACCCCCACTTTGTCAGGATCACATTTAATCTCGTGGTAAGTACCCCTACGTGTATTGTCGATGGTGGGGAAGCGATTGATCTTCACTCCTTCACTCTCGGCACTTTCCAGGAATTTTATCAGTCGTCGCTTACCCATTGTGGTGTAATATTCGTACTGGACAACAGTGGGGGCATGTGTCCTGCTCGAGTACCCCTTTTCGTTCCAATGGAGAACAAGTCGGTTAGCCGCCAAGCGCATGGGCAGGAAATGATAGGTAACGAACTGATTCAGCAGATTGTTCTCGCTGGCGAAGTTATCATCGTCGGTTGCTTCGGGATAGATATTCTTTTCCCGAAGATAGTCCAGCACGTCCTCTACCGTTATCTCTGTGGGCTCCTTGCCGATTTCTGTCTGCCAGAAGTCATCAGTCTCTGCAAAGAAGGTATAGCCGTAGTTGCGGTGCTCGGGTACAGCACCATAGGTATAACCGATGCCCGATGTATGCGAGAAGTCCTTTATTTGGCCGCGTTCATACAAGTCTTCGTACACATCATCGCGGTATTTGCTGAGTGTATCGAACATCCCGACAGCCTTTGTGAGCATTGCGGCGACATAGTATCCGCGCTTCTTGCCGGATACGATGGCATTGAGCAGATAGCCCAGGGTATTGTTGCTGGGAGCCACCACTGCCGTTGCGCAATGTATCACACCGTTAATGGCCAGAATATCGCGGTTCTGTTCATGGATAGTAGCTCCGTTTACCTGTATGATGCCTGCTGCGGGATATTCTACTATAAGTTTGCGGTCGTACATGTTAGGCAGCGGGAACTCGGCCTTATTACTCGTAGGAAACATGTTGGTCTCGTAGGCTTTCTGGTCATCGCCACCGTCTATGATGCTGTTGTAGACAATGACCTTACGGATGGAGTCAAGCGTCGTGCTGTCACGGAATCCTTCCCAGCAGCCTTCGTCTATAACATTTTTGGCAGCCAGTGTGTCCAGATAGGCCTGAACGGCCTCGTTCGTCGGTGCAAAAACGGTGTAGTTGCCTCGTGCAGAAAGTATCTGCGCTACGTTGGTCTGACTTACCTTGCTCATCGGCACCTGATATAGCAACTCCACATACTGACTGTATGTCTCAGGATGTTTCTTAAGGTAATCCAGTATAGTATTGTCCTTGAAAACATACCTGTTGGAAACATCGACGGTTTCCTGGCATCCCACTAATAAAAACGCCACAACCAAGGAAAGGAAAATTCCGGTTCCAGGCAAATAGCTAATAATACGCGTAGTTTTGGACATATCTTAATAATAGTATTCTTTTTCAAAATAATGGGGCGGAATTCTATATCGCACAAAACCCGCCCCAAACCTAATAAAAACCAACATTCAATGAAGAGTTACATCTTCGACTAATTAACTTTACATCTTAACCTTAACGGCATGTGCGCCTGCCTGTCAAACCAACTATAACAATTAACTTGATGCAAAAGTATTGGGAATCACAAATATTGCTGCAAATGATTTGATTCTCTAATATAATAATTTGATATTAAGGTTAATTATTGGGCAGATTCTTGTCAAAACGCTTGTCAGATAGGAGGAAAAAGCTTACCTTCGCCTTTGATATAAGAACAAAAAAGACACTTTCTACAAGAAAACAAATGAAAAGAATCCCGTTCCTGCTGCTTTTGGTCGGACTGCCCCTTTTGCAGCTCCTCTCCGAGGGAAAGACCAGCCCATATCCTGCTGTGCCGGACAGCACACTGCTGCGCCGCCCCTTTGGCATGGCGGACCAGAAGCTATTCAAGCACCCTGACCGTATCTTCTACCCCGAGACATGGTTCCACTTTGTAAATGGGAACGTAAGTCGGGAAGGTATCACACGCGACTTGGAGGCTATCGCTGAGTCTGGCATACAGGGCATTCAGCTCTTTCACGGACGCATGAACGATGATGTTTGGCCCGGGACCGAGGAGCCCATAGAGTGCCTGACGCCCAAATGGGAGGACCTCGTGCGCCACACCGCCACCGAGGCGCACCGGTTGGGTATGCGGTTCAGTCTGCAGACGTGTCCCGGATGGGCCATGAGCGGCGGGCCCTGGATTAAACCCGAACAGGCCATGCGTCACCTTATATATACACGTACGGACGTGGAAGGGGGCAAGCCGGTAGATGTGAACCTGCCCATAGATGCCAAGGAGGAGTGGCGCAACTGGCAGGATATCTGCGTGCTGGCCTTCCCTACCCCACAGGGCGATACGGGTAAATATTGCGAGGTGGAGGAGGTACAGGCTGATGACCACCAACAGGAGTGGGAACGTTTGCTGAAAGAAGGCAAGGACTTCGTGCTGCCTCCTACTCAGCCAGGCAAACCTTACCGATTTAGCGTCAAACTCAAGAACACAGAGAAGGTTCGCTCCATAGAGTTCAATCCCATAGACCGTTTTAATCACGAATTCGCCGTTCAACCCGACATACACCTGCGCGTTCTGACCCAGAATCAGTTCGTTGCACTCGACACAGATTTTCCACACGCCAACTGGCAGGATAACGAGAAGAGCATGACGTTTGCACTTTCGTGCAATGAACAATTAACAAATAACAATGAACAATGTTCAATGGATTATCAGGTCGAGATTACGAACCTGCACCCCATGCACCTTACCAGCCTGCGTTTCTCCACCGCTACACGCGGACATAACTGGGAGATGGAGGCAGGTTGGACATCGCGCTGGCTGCTGCGGCTTCCGGAGAATATGAACGACGACGGGAGCGGCTTCGTCAAAAGAGCTGATATCGTTAACCTGACGGATAAGATGACACCCGACGGAAAGCTTCGCTGGACGGCTCCCGAGGGGCAGTGGACTATTTTGCGCATCGGGCATGTGAACACAGGAAGGCAGAACGGCCCGGCACCTAAGGAGGCTACGGGCTGGGAAGTGAACAAACTCGACTCGGCCTATGTCACCTACCAGTTCCGCAGTTATATAGGCCGATTGGCAGACGGACCGCTGAAAGGACTGGTGAACAATATGCTGATGGACAGCTGGGAGTGTTCGTCGCAGACGTGGACAAGATTCATGCAGCAAGAATTTCTCAGCCGAAGGCACTACGACCTGCTGACATGGATGCCTGCCATTTTCGGATGGGTGGTTGAAAACCGCCAGCAGACCAGTAAGTTCCTTTCCGACTGGCGCCGGACCATCAACGAACTCTTCACGGACAATTTCTACGGCCAGATGACCCGTTTGGCCCACGAGAAGGGGATGACAGTAAGCTACGAAACGGCAGCAGGGGATATCTTCCCTGGCGACCCTATGGAATACTATAAGTATGCCGATGTGCCTATGACCGAATACTGGCAGCCCATCACAAACTGGCTGGCCAATCACAACTACAAGCCTATACATGTCACGGCTTCGGCTGCCCGTATGTATGGTAAACCGCGCATTTCAGCAGAGAGCTTCACATCCTTCGAACTTACATGGGACGAACACCTGAACATGCTGCGCGAGGTAGCCAACCAGAACATGGTGGAAGGCGTCACACATACCGTATTCCATACTTACACCCATAATCCTGATGCGGACCGTTACTACCCGGGCACTTCGTTCGGCAGCGGCATCGGTACTCCCTTCCTCCGCAAGCAGACCTGGTGGCCTTATATGAAGCACTTTAACACCTATCTGGCCCGTTGTGCCTTCATGCTGGAGAAGGGACAGCCCGTTAGCAGCGTACTCTGGTATATCGGTGACGAGATAGAGCAGAAGCCCGACCAGTATGCGCCCTTCCCCGAAGGCTATGCGTTCGACTACTGCAATACAGATGCCCTACTCCACCGCATCAGCATGAAGGACGGACGATGGACGACCCCTGAAGGTATTGCATACGATGTGCTTTGGATACCAGACACAAAACGCCTATTACCCGAGACTAGTACCAAGTTGCAAGCAATGACAGCGCAGGGAGGACATGTTATTGAGGATGTTCCCCTCTCGGAATTAGGTCACGCCCTTGAAAGACTAGGGCTACAGTATGATGTTAAACCAACAGAACTGCGTTGGCTCCATCGCCATACAGGCGGAGCCGACTGGTACATGGTTTGTCCGAAGGCAGAGCAGTCGTTCAGCGGCAAGGTCTCTTTCAGACAGAAAGGACATGCAGAGCTGTGGAATCCCATGAACGGCAGCATCCAGCCCCTCAATGCACAAACCGACGGTGACTACACCCGTGTGCATCTGGATTTACAGAGAGGAGAAATGGTATTTGTGGTGTTCCCACATGATGGTAAAACTAAGAGTGAAGAACTAAGAGTGAAGAATAAAAGATACAAAACTGAGGAAATTGGTAAAACTGATTCTTCACTTTTCACTTTTCACTCTTCACTTTGGACTCTCAACTTCCCGCAGGGATGGGGCATCGATGCGCCCATCACCCTCACAGAACTTCTGCCTTGGAAAGATCTTCCCCTGAGCGATGAAGGAAAGGCATTCTCCGGTACTGCCACATACGAGACCACATTCTTGCTTGACCACAAGCCTAAGAAAAAAGGAAGGCTTTCCCTGAATCTTGGAAAGGTGGAGGAGATAGCCGTGGTCAGCGTAAACGGCCAAGTCGCCGATACCCTTTGGGCAGAGCCCAACGAGACCGACATTACCCGTTACGTCCGTAAAGGCAAGAACCAACTGAGCATCCAAGTCACCAGCACCTGGTTCAACCGTCTGGTCTATGATGCCCGTCAACCCAAGGAGCAACGCAAGACCTGGGTCATCAACGGCCCCTCAGCCAATTCTGAACTCCGACCCTCCGGCCTCCTTGGTCCCGTAGAACTGACAGAGTGGAGCCACAAAACCCTGAACCATGAACCCTAAACGGTAAACCGTAAACCAATTTTCAACTTTCAATTTTCAACTTTCAATTTTCAACTTTCAAACACGTCAGGAGTACCTCATGGTTACCTCATGGTTACCTCATGGTTAAGTCTAGGTTCAAAAACATCCAAAAATAATGAGGTACCGATGTGGTAATGTTTAAGGTCAGTTGAGAATTGAGAGTTGAAAATTGAGGACGCCGAAGGGGTCGCGAGCGGAACGCGAGAACGAAGTGGCAATTATACGCTAACCGTTAACCCTGAACCGTGAACCCTGAACCCTTAACCGTAAGTGCCATCTTCCATCTTCCATCATACATCTTCCATCATACATCTTCCATCATACATCTTCCATCATACATCTTCCATCTTCCATCATACATGAAGTACTGGGTACTCATAGTGCAGCCTCGCTCCAGCCATACTCTAGCCATACTCAATGAGTAAGCCTAGAAGCAGGGTAGAAGCAGCCTAGAAGCAGGGTAGAAGCAGCCTAGAAGCAGGGTAGAAGCAGCCTAGAAGCAGGGTAGAAGCAGCCTAGAGTATACAAATACATGAGTAACACTTAGATTTTGTGTTTTCTAACTTGATTTGGGCTCACAAACAAGCACAAAAAAGTATCCGCGGATACCAAGGAATCTCGGTACCGCGGATACAGAATACTACCTTCTTATATTTGGTGAGAAAACAGTAAAGAGATTACCATTCGTCATCCCACACACTGTGATGTTTTATTTCAGGAATAATAATTCCGTCATTATCAACACCGCCATAATCTATGTAGTATGGATCACTACCTCTTACACCGCTGGTAGCTAGGGGCAAACTCTGTTGTATCTTTACCACGATAGTTTGTGGAGAATTATATATCTTTTTCATTGCTCTTGAACCTTTAGTGTAGTATTTTCTTTCCATTCACAATGTACACACCCTTCTGAGGCTTCTTGTCTAACTTGCGTCCGCTCAGGTCGAATATTGTACTGTTGAGGTTATCGTTAACGTTAACGTTTTCTATTCCCGTTTCTTCTTCACCATCAATATTAACAAACATTTTTACGCTTGCATTTTCTACTTCTGTCAACACATCAAGAAATTCAAAGTATGCACGATAGCCCCTCATCTTTGTTAGTCCATTAGAATACCAGAATCTACCATCGCTCAGAAACAACGTGTATTCATTTAGTTCAGTTTCCGCATGGTAGGTTCCATAGAATCCACTATAGACAATCCTTCTGGAGCCTGATTTCCCGTTATCAAATTCTATGCATGCATCGCCTTCTTCTGGGGTTACGTTTACTCCGTCCAAGGTAAATTCATTAACGGCGCTACTTACTTTAATTATATAAGGCGTGTTGGCTTCGATAGTACTGACGCTACTGAAGTTCACCTGAATTCCTGTACAATTGTCGGCATCATCAAATTCGGAATCAGCGCCCAAGAACTCAGCCAACTGCACGTCATTTCCAAATACTTCTTTTGTCTGTGCTTCTGTCATAGCGAAAGGCAGGCAGATGGTACTCCAGGAATTGGCGTTGATAGTTCTTTTTACACGAACATCCACAGGATCTGAGCTTGCCTCTGGTACTACTGTTGAGTTCTCGTCAAGTATCACACGTGCATTACCTTCATACACCTCAATGATGAATGAAGATTCTTCTACAGGAACTGTGGTACCTGTGGAATAGGAAAGAATAACGTTTTTAAGATAACCTGTATAGGTACCAGCTGATACACTTTCGTCAGCAGCAAACGTTAGATGCAAAAGGTCACCTTCACCTGTCCGGAAATTACAACTAATGGCAAATACCACGGTCTGTTTCTGCATGGCAACGCCTTCAATTTCAATGGCCTCAGCTTTTCCATAACGTTTGTTTATATCCACATTCTCACTTTCCACACCTCTGCCTGCATCGCTGATACCAGTCACTGTAATACCAAGAGGTAAAATCACGTCTGATTGGAAACCACGATAGTTCTCTACTTCCGTGGCAAGCGTCACAACTGTTTTTTCAGAGTCACTTGCACGAAGTTCAAAATTCTGTACTGTAACAACATCTTCAGCATTTGCTGCCAAAGCTGCTATGCAGAGAATTACTATTAATAAAAGATCTTTCTTCATTGTTTTATTCTTCAGAGTCAATAATAATATTCATAAGGTTAACCACATCACCCACGTTGATATCTGTGTCACCCTCTGTTACATTTGCTACTTCTTCAATGAAGGTATCTGTAGGGTCACCCACAATATGAGACATTAGGGTAACCAAATCGCCAACATTTACATCATTGTCACCATTGGCATCACCAAGTTTAAAGACACCAATCAATCCGTTACGTGTTCTTGCCGTGACAGCTGTCCCGTCGGCCATTGTCATGGAAATCTGATTAATCTTCACTTGATGGCGGTGACCAGTGTCGATGGTGTCTGGTATGAACACATTGAACGTCAGGAGTGCTTGCGTGGCAGGGGATGTTTCACCGCCTATCATGGTGAAGTCCCATAACTTGGCACCCTCTTCGATTATCGAGATGGTGTCCACGGCCTCGCATATGGTTACATCATAACCTATGGCATTTGTACTTAGGATATAATCGTCTGGATCCACAACAACGCCTGCAGGGAAGGTGAGACGGATGTTCAAGTCCTTTACCACCTCCGTATTGACGAGGTTGATGGCATACTTCACCGTATCGCCAGGCTTTCCGTTCACCGTAGGCAGGTAATATGAGTACTGCGAGATGGCTGGCATAGCTGGCTCACCGGGGAAGGCTGGGTTAAACTCGAATTTTGCATAGAAGTTTAGGTTCTCCTTGCCTACCGTGTAACTGAACGAACTCAGTCTCGTATACAATTCGCCGTTCAGGTACCAACCCTTAAATTCATACCCATCGTTTCGGGACGCAGACAGTGAGAAGGACGTACCTTCAAGCACCCTACCGCTTGTACCCCACCAGTAGCCGCCATCACTGCATGTTACAGAGATGTTGTGCTTCAGGATGGGGTCTCCCGGTTCAATTGGCATACCAGGGTCGAACACACAGCGTGCCGTCAGTGTGTCACCGTCCACAGGCATGACATAACTGAAACTGGTGTTGCCGGACACCTTTGTGCCGTCGTTCTTGTACCAGCCAAGGAAGCGGTAACCAGTCTCCAAATATGCATAGCAATTGATACTATTACCAGCAAGATACCTTCCTCCACCAGAAACTGAGAGTCCTTGACTTTCTTTAAGTAATAGCCTATAGTACAAGGTGGTACTGGGTTCGGAGGGTTCGTTGGGCATACCGGGGTCGAAAGCGTAGTTGGCAATGAGCGTGTCAGCACTCTCAGAGTTCAAAAAACTAAACGAAGGGGACGTGCTCAATTCGTTGCCCTTGGTGTCAGTCCAATTGATGAATCGATAGCCCGTGTTGAGGTAGGCATACACATTGACGTAGGTATTTATTGGATACCTGCCCGCGCCACTTACGGAGCCACCGTCATCAATATTCCGAAGCAGAACAATGCGCGAATAGTAGAGGTCAGTACCTGGTGCGCCAGGCTCGACCGGAAACGCTGGGTCGAAGTTGTCCTGCCCGTAGGTAGTGGCGCTGCTCATGAGCAGCACCACCGCCATTGTCAATAAATAACGGATTCTTTTCATAGCTCTGTATCCGCTGAGTTGTTACTTTATCACCTTTTTGCCGTTCACAATGTAGATACCCTTCTTTCCTGTACGTCCGTTCATAATGACACGGCGTCCGCCCAGATCGTAAGTCTCACCACCTTGAACGTTGGATGATGCATCTTGAACTATCTCAATGCCGTCGGCACTGTCACTAAGGCGCAAAGAGAAACGACTATTGTAAGTTCCAGCGTTTGTCGAGAAACTGTAGCTGTCACCATTTGCAAGCTCGGTTTCTTCGCCCGTCTCATTATCCACAAGCATGATGGAAGTGAACTGACAGCGCGGAGCAGAGAGGGTGTACCTACCTGCTACAGCCACCTTGAATCCAATCCGTACGATACCATCGCTCATCGGGCGCTCGTTGATAGCCATCTGTTCACCTTGTTCAATAGTATAAATCTGGGGCACTGAAGCATCCATCGACATGAACTTTGACGCATCACAATCCAGTTCGTAGGCCATTTGAGCCTTGGAGTTCAGGACAAAACGTGTATTGTCCGTCAGTGTGCCATCAGATAGCTCTACATCTAATAACAAGCGGGTCAAAGCCTGTGGGTCTTTTGCCTTCACAGCGTTCATGCTCTCAACAACATCAGTAAACTGGCGTCCTTGGAGAGGGAAGCCGATGGTGTTATACTCAGTATTCGGGCATTGCACGAAGAATGCCTCATTGGGACGGATGGCATAGTCGTCGTCAGTGATGCTGTAAGCCACATACTTTCGGTCGGAGGCATCCCACACGGTGATGGGAGCAGTGAAGTTCAGGCAGTGTGAGTTATAGAAGCACTGGTAGGGATTACCCACGAGGTTCCAGCCCGTGTTAGCCTTCTTCTCTGAAGGGTTCACTTCGAGCGGCTTCACAAACTCGTTATAAGACACGATGTTCTGCTTCATGGCGTTATCTACGGCATGGAAGAAGTTCCAGGTGTCCTTGTTGGTCTGCATGATGAAGCCCGTGCCTGCAGGGATGACAGCCATTTCTTCATCTTCAGGAACAACACGCTTGTAGGTGACATTTATTTGGGCATATATTCGCTTACTGCAACCCCAACTATCTTCATTGTAATCGACTATTAGCGAATTGTCGAAGGTCAGGCGAACAAGTTTTGTGGCATTAATATCCTCCAGTGTTGCAGTTGCTGTGGATTCACCTCTGCCATTTGGGAAAATTACATTCTCTGACAGGACAGATGAAAAGCTTCCATCAATATAAGCTCCTGTTAGTGCTATGGAACGGTCTGTTGTTGACCAGTTGTCACTGAAAGCAGTAATGGCAATATCTGTTACCATGTACCCCTCATTCACACGAATCTTTATCTGGTTGTCTTTGTCGGTGTTCAGACGGACATATTGCACTTCATTATAGGAGGTAGTGCCATAGTCAACCTCATCATTCTCACCGATAATAAACGAAGCCCCTTGTATATAATACCTGTAATCCCTATATACAGGAGTATTTGATGTCTCAGTGTACATTGTAGTTACATCCAAATCATCGGTATTTTCCACAGGCTGACCTTTGACATCCTTCCAACTGCCGTTCGTTCCATAGAGTGCACGATCTGCGCCATCGTAATAGCCTATCTTGCACTGCACATCAGCTGATTGGTGAGTAATGTCAGAAACTTTCACATCAAAGGGCAGAGAGAAGAAATACCATCGTTTGGCTTCCGTATAGAGATCTACCTGCACATCACCATTTACCGAAATGTTACTACAGTTAGAGTATATTTGACCAGGATAGTTTTTATACTTATAGGAAGGATGACTACCCTGTAATTTTAGGTTGTTGATGCTCTGAGCAGCTGTGCCATTGAATTTCAACGAAGGCATGCGATCATAGTCGCCGGCGATGGCGATATTGGGATTACCCTCGAAACGGTCGTGGTTCATCACCAGGGGGTAATTTATAGTCCAATCCTGTATCTCAGCAGTGCTGAAACCTGTAATGGACTTGAAGTTGTACCAGTACTTGTCCAATTTGTAGGCATTCACTAGGAATGATGGCACGATAAGATCTACTTCCTTCAGACGGCCTGCCTCGACAGGATAGTTATAAGAATCCTTAGCCACTGTGGCAACCGTGGGTGAGTTTAGGCGAAGGGTGGTCAGACTATTACAGCTATAAAATATATTGTTGCTCAGTGCATACTGACTTACGCCCAACTCTGCAGTCTTCATGTTGTAGCAGTATTCAAAAGCGTTATATCCTAAATAAGATACTTTCTGAGGCACCACCAAATCAACGATTTTATAACAGTTACTGAAGGCATATCGCCCAATTTGTTCCAACCCTTCAGGGAAAGCACCGAAGTTTGCATTGTAGCAACAATAGAAGGCATTATCATTAATACGCTTTAGTCCATCAGGGAAGTTAATTGTTATGTAGCGATCGTAATCGAATGCCCCGTAGCCAATGGCTTCCAGCTTCTCTGGCAACGTCACCTCCTCAAGGAAATAACAACTGCCAAATGTCCACTTAGGAATAACAGCCCAGTTCTTGGCACACTTCAGTTTACGAAGCCATCTCATATTACCGAACACCCCACCATTACTAGAATTCTCATCACCATATATTTCTGTGCAATCATCAGGCATGTTTATCTCCTGAATGTGGCTGGCGCAGAACGCATTCTCCCTGATATTCTTCAGTGTGGAGGGCAGCGTAAGGGTGTCTATGAAGGACCAGTAGAAGGCTTCCTTGTTTATCTTGGTCACGCCCTCTGGCAGGATGAGACGGTGCAGGAACTGCATCACAGTGTCATTGTCAGTCACACGGAACTGCCCCTCAGGCACTTCTGTGAACTCTGCCTCACTCAGGTCAAGGTCAAGCAAGCCTGACATCATCTTCATCTTTGCCCAGTCGTCGCTGTTCATCTTACCTTTAACTTTCAGTCTGCGTACGTTCTTGATATGGTCAGTATTATATAATACCTCAGTCCCCAAACTACCTGGCTCGAGCAAACTGACGGTAATCAGCGGACTTTTCACCACGCCTGTATTGTGGATGTTGAAATAAGAAGAATTATTATTACTGTTTGAGTTGGTTGCTACCCACTTGATGGTGTGTGTGCCTGGTTGCAGCACCTCAAAGAAGCGGGCGTATGTCTTAGATGTAGGATAATAATTGATTTGAGGACCTGTGAGTGTTCTGACCAACACGTCATCCACATAGACCTGAATCTTACAATTGTGATCGTCAGTGCCACTTGTAGAATAAATAAAGGTGGAAAGTTCATCCACGTTCACCGTGGCACTCAGCGTCCTGTTGCCCTCAGATGGATAGAATAATGTCTGAAAATACCTGCCAGATGAATGATAGATATAATTGCCATTGATGTCTGTGGTGTGATCAGGGAGTGCCCAGGTGTTCCAAGCATCTTGCCCAAAGCTTCCTACAGATGTGGTCCACAAGATGGGATACTCGTTCCAATAAGGTGCGATATAGCCTTGCGACATACCAGAGCAGTTTCGCACTTCTGTCGCTGTGTTTGTGAGTAGTTCAGCTGTCTGATTGGCACGGCTGGAATAGAGTGACTCGAAGTGCGCTGTGAGGTCTGAGGGCAGAGCCAATCCATCCAGGGCACAGAGGGCGCGGTATAGCTTCATTTCTGCCACAAAGTGATTGCCGGCTTCGTCTGCGGGGATGAACAGCCAGTGTATCTGATCCTCTGATGCACGATTGTACATGAGCGTATTGCTGCCTTCAACGGTACCAAGGAACTGACCTTCGGCGTAGTAGCTTGTGTTGAGAGGCGAGCATTGGATTGTGTAACCGCTTTGGCTGCTGGCAACTACCCAATAGTTGTCTCTGTCGGTGGCACTACTCCATGTCGTCATGTTACCATTACCTGTTTTCCCGATGTAATTTTCTGATGATCCGTTCTTGAAAATGAATGAGCCATCATCATATACAGTGACAAGAACATTCAATGCTGGATCGCCAACAGTGTTATAACTGCTAAGGAAGAGACTGGCATCCAAATTGTACAAATAATAAGTCTGTCCTGACTGGGGTGCCACGCCAGAAGGAATCGTAGGCGCTACACGATCCGCCCAAATGGAAAGTGAACATAAACTTGCCAAAAGTGCAAGAACTAAAGAAGAAACTTTTTTCATCATGGTAAGTGTTAAAATGATTAATAATAAAATATGTACGCGCAAATGGCGAGTACCATAAACACAAACCAGTAAGAAGGCACGGAAAAAAAACGTGGAGACTGGCTGTAGCCCGTTCCACGAACTGAGGCCCTGAGTTGCCCAACCTGTCGGAACGAGCAACGCATTAGACCCCACGCTGATATGTACAACACACCTCTTAATTGAAAGAAATGGTATTTATACACACCCATGGGCATCTACCGTTGCTAAGTTCTCTGACAGGATTTTGAAATTTCTCAGGTTTCAGTTCGTCAAGAACAAAGCGTATAGTAAACGCCTTAATAATAATTTTAAATCTCGTTACCCACCCAACCGCATTGGAGGTGATGCTCTACTGCTCAGCGTGGGTCTATGGTCATCTGCATTCACATGCTGGCGGTAAGGACGCTTCCTTGGTGCCATTTATACTAACCACAACGGGAATTCAGTGCAAATATATAGATTTTTTGAAAACAAACAAAAAAAAGCAAAAAAAAAATGTTAAATTCAACAATAATATAAAATATGTATATGGAAATCAGTAGATTTTTACACGGATTATCAAACCTAACGTGCACAACAAACGTCCAGCCAGCTTGTTGGCTTAACTTCCTGCGCGTAGCGCATAACTTCCTATTTAACTCCATCTTATAACTCCCAAAACTTAAATGAATTAATCCGAGTCATCCGTGTTCACAAAAACAGGTAACATATACCCTCGATTGCTGCTGAGGGCCGATGGTTATCGCTGCGAGAGGACGGGAGGTTGGATGGTTTTAACCTCCCGTCAATCTCCCGTCAACCTCCCGTATGACCTCAAGTCCATTTTCCATCTTCAGAAAATAGAAGGCAA
>CADAWW010000099.1 GCA_902791675.1 uncultured Bacteroidales bacterium | reverse complement strand
CCGCACCGGTTGTGTTCCCCAGAAGGATATCGATGTTATCATGGTAGCTCCTAAGGGTTCTGGTACATCTTTGCGTACCATGTTCCTCGAGGGTCGTGGTCTGAACAGCTCATACGCAGTATATCAGGACGCTACAGGCAAGGCGCTGGAGCGTACATTGGCTCTGGGTATCGGTATTGGTTCAGGTTATCTGTTCGAGACAACCTTCCAGCGTGAGGCAACCAGCGACCTTACTGGTGAGCGCGGTTCACTGATGGGTGCTATTCAGGGTCTGCTCTTAGCTCAGTACGAGGTGCTGCGTGAGAATGGTCACACTCCCTCTGAGGCTTTCAACGAGACCGTAGAGGAGTTGACACAGTCTCTGATGCCTCTGTTCGCTCAGAAGGGTATGGACTGGATGTATGCCAACTGCTCTACCACAGCTCAGCGTGGTGCTCTCGACTGGATGGGCCCCTTCCACGATGCTATCAAGCCTGTAGTTGAGAAGCTTTACGCAAGTGTTAAGAGTGGTCACGAAGCACAGATCAGTATCGATGCCAACTCTAAGCCCGACTACCGTGTAGGTCTGGATCGGTAATCCTTAATACAAATAAAAAGAGGGTGCATTTGAAGTGCATTCTCTTTTTTTGTTAATTCAGTGAACCGCATTATAAGGCTAATCCAAACCTTTGCCATACCTTAGCATCCTTTCGCTCTCCTTTTTGCCATACTCACTGAGTATGCCTAGAAGCAGCCTAGAAGCAGCCTAGAAGCAGGGTAGAAGCAGCCTAGAAGCAGCCTAGAAGCAGGGTAGAAGCAGCCTAGAAGCAGGGCGGAAGCAGTCTGGAGGAGGACTTTAGACCAAAAAAGGTGCCTCTTTTTACAGAAGCACCCTATTTTGTTTTGTCTCAACTATTCTTATTAATAGAAGAGGTAACGCTTGTCCTGAACGTCTGCCTTCAGGTACAACTCGTTGGTGAAAGCACTGAGGGCACGCATGCTCATCTGAGCAGCCTGCTGCTTTTCCTGCTTAGCATCGAACTTGGCGTCTGACTTTGTCTGGTTAAGAACCTGGTATGCATAAACAGCACCGTTACCCTTCAGGCCAGCCTTGAAGTCACCCTTCTTGGCTGTGCTAACTGAACCGCTCAGAACGGGCTCGCTATTGCCAACCTTAGAAATGAAGGCGTTACTTGCAAAGCTGATGTGCTTAACGGTATCGGTAACAGCACCTTCCATCTTGGCTACGTCGGCAATGCTCTTAACAGCCTGCATCTTCTCCTGAAGCTTAGCTGCCTTCTTGTCCTTCTGAACCTCAGTGGTCAGGAATGTCTTAACCTGCTCGTCATCCCAGTTCATGTAACCCTTCTCGTGAATGCCAGTAAGCATAACAACCAGCAGATGGTCATTGTCGCCACACTCGTAGAGAGGAGAAACATCACCTACCTTGGTCTTTCCGTCAAATATCCAGCGCAGTGTCTCGCGAGTGCTGTGAACACCTGCTACAGAATGCTCTGTGCTGGCGATGGTACGAGTCTGAATGGTGTATCCGGCCTTTGATGCATTAGCCTCGATATCCTCTGCCTTGGGGTTAGCTGCAAGGAAGCTGCTAAAGTCATTGAATGCCTTGTTGTAAGTGTCCTTGCTGAAGTCCATAGCGCGCTTGATGACTGCGACGTTATACTTGTTAATCATGTTGCGCTTGTCGGTAACCTGTGCAATGATAACACCTTGACCGTCCAGAACAATCTTATTGTTCGAACCAACAGCAGCGGTAGAGATTGTGTTAATGAACTTACGGTTGTTCTCGTCCAGCACCTGACCCTCATACTGAGCACTTACAATCCAAGTCTTCTCAGCAGGTTGGTTGTACTTTTTAGCAATGGAGTCGAAGTTGGCACCGGCAGCCAGAGCATTCATGATAGAATCTGCTGTCTTCTCTGCAGCTTCCATATCCTTTCCTGAAGCGGCAATCTGACGAACCTCTACAGAGTCGGGACGAGTCACCTTCTCGATAAGACGAACAATGTTGATGGTATTGTCGTGCTCATGAACAAATGGACCTGCCTGAGAACCTGGAGTCAGAGAGTCCAATAGTTCTGCCACGTCGTGGGGCAGTGTCTTGCTGCTGATGGGCATAGCACTGTATGCAACCTGACTGGCAGCCTCGCGAACAGTCTTTGCGGGGTCAGCGCCTTCGCTCAAAGCCTGGGCATAACCTTCCATTTCCTTCTGCAGAGCCTCCTTGTCAGCCTTGCTTGCTTCAACTGCGATGTCAATGTACTTGAAATCGCGAGTCTCCTGACTGGTGCGGAAGATTTCCTTCATCTCGTTGTACTTAGCCTTCAGGTCGGCATCCTCAACCGTTATGTCGGCATCCTTTACACTAGTGTAGGGAATAGCAGCCAAGAGGATCTCGCTCTCATTGGTACGAGACTCGAAGTTGGCTTTTGCTGCAATGGGGTTGCTGATGATGGTACCGGCAAGAAGAGCCTGATATTTCTGAGCCAGTGTCTGCTGACGGATGTTCTTCTCGATGAATTTCCAGTAGTTGTACATCTGCATGTACTGTTCTTTGACTTCTGCCCCCATTTCTGCGCTGCTCATTACCTCGTCTTTCTGGCTGAGGAACTGCTTGAGCTGGTTAAAGTCGAAAGCCCCCTGCTGGTTACGGAAGGGAGTCTGTGCCAGCATGGGATTTTTGCCAGTGCTGATGATAGACTGTAATTCGGCATCGGTAACGGTAAGACCCAACTTAGCACATTCGCGTGCCATAATCTTCTCGTTAACATAATTCTGCCAAACCTGATCGCGGATGGATGCCAGCTGGTCATCGTTCAGCGTTGTCAAGCCGTTGGTAAACTTAATAACATCTGTGTACTCGTCAACCAATGCATTAAAGTCCTGCACGTTGACGTTTTCGCCATAGATCTTACCGATTCTCTGGTGTCTCTCTGCCTGTGTATATGAGAGAGAACGTACAAATTCCTCGGCAATGAAGGCGAACAAAGCAAGGCCTACGATACCGATGAGCCATTTGCCATTGTTACGGATTTTCTGTAATGTTGCCATTTGTTTTTATTGTTTTATTGTTGTTATTTTCAAATTTAGCGCACAAAGGTATGAAAAAAAATCTATACCTCTCTTATTTATAGGGGAAAATTGTTCTTAATTGAGAACTTTCAGTCTTACAAGCTCAATCTTGGTGGTAGTGTTTTGCAGAATTTTGAATTCGTATCGGTCAAATTTAACCACTTCGTTCAGTTTGGGGAAACTTTGGTATTCGTGCAGAATCAGACCTCCGACAGTCAAATATTCATCACTTTCCGGAAGGTCAAGTCCCAGTATCTCATTTGCTTTTGCTATCTCAATGCGCGCAGAGAGCAGATACTCGTTGTTTCCTAAGTCTCTCGCTACATAGTTGGTGCTGTCGTGCTCATCTTCTATCTCTCCGAAGATTTCCTCGACCAGGTCTTCAAGGGTGACAATGCCGCTGGTACCTCCGAATTCATCTACAATTACGGCAATAGACTTCTTCTGTGCTGTGAATATGCTTAGGAGTTTCTGGGCGTTCATTGTTTCTGGTACGATGGGAATATCCTTAATGCTTTTTCGCCAGTCGTCATTCTCTTTCAGGCGGAACATCTCGGCTGTATGTATGTAGCCGGTGATGTTGTCAATATCGCCTTTGTAGACAATAATCTTAGAGTGCCCGCTTTCTATGAAGTGTCCTCTTAGAATTCTCAGTTCAGTATCTTCGTCCACAGCATCTATCTCTGTACGCGGCACAATGCAGTCACGTACTTTAACATTGCTGAATCCCAGTGCGTTCTGGAAGATTTTTATTTCTTCCTCGATTTCTTTTTCGTCCTCGATGTTCTCGATGTTACTTTGAATAAGATAGTCTAAATCTACTTTGGTGAAGGTCTTTTCCTTCTCGGCTTTCTTTACCTTTTGTCCTACGATTCTAAGTAACAGTTTGCTGATGGAAGAGGTGAATTTGCTGATGGGCCATAGGATGATATAGAATATATATGCTGGAACGGCAAAGACATTCATCATTCTGTTAGGATTCAGCTTAAAAAGGGTTTTAGGTAGGAATTCGCCTGTTACCAATACCACCAATGTGCTTAGAATGGTTTGGATGAGAAGGCAGATAACCTCGTTGGGACAATCTCCGAGTTGATGGATTCCCAGGGGAATAAGTATAAATGCATTGATGAGTCTTGCCATCAGTATACCGTAGATGACCAATGCAATATTGTTTCCAACCAACAGCGTGGAAATAAAACTGTTTGGATGTCGGTAAAAAATGTCGATGAGCCGTGAAGTGAAGCCCCTTTCTTCGCGTTCCATCTCGAAGCGCAGTTTGCTGCTGGAGACAAAGGCAATCTCCATTCCGGAAAAGAATGCAGAGAAGAGTAGCGATATCAGGGTATCTATAATGAGGGTACTATCTGTGTACATTGTTTTCTTATATGTATCTGTTTAGGCGGATTTATTCTTTTAGTGGTATTCTTTTTCCCGGAGCAGGCAGGAACCTCATCTGTTTAGCATGCGGTTTCCTCTGTTCATTTATAACCACAGAATCCTTCTTGGTCCCGTTCCCGTTCTCGTTTTGGTTCTCGTTTTGGTTCTCGTTTTGGTTCTCGTTCTCGTTGACGTTCTCTTTTTCCTCTATCGGGAAGGCACCTATGGAATTGTTTACATAATATCGCGTCATCTGTTCGTTGCTATGGAATTCTGTTCCTTCCAGTTCTCGTTCAGGTGTTATGATACGAATGTATTTATAGCTCCACATCTCATGTTTATTCAAATCCCAGAAGAGTTCTTCTGTGTGGAAGACATCACCCTGAATATTTCTCACTACCACGCGTCCTCTTAGTTCCCACAGATGTTGCTCATGCAGGTAGGCCGTATCGGATTGTACGAATAGGTCTATATGGAAGTTCTCGTCATACCGTTCCATTAATAGTCCTTTGTAGAAATTCCACGTGGGTGCTTTCCCTTCGGTTCCGTTGTAGATGTCCCATTCTTCGGCCACCATGTGGTAACGCATGACTCCCGAGTCGGATATGAAGGTGTTCACCCCTTTTACATGCATAAACAGGAGTGAGTCGGAATCGTTAAGCGCTTCTGCCACATGTTCCGTTCTGGGACTGCATGAAAAGGTAATGCAGAGGGCTATTGCCAGGCTACCGAGGATAAATATTCTACGTAATTCCAATATCAGAGTGTACTAAATTACCGAATCTTGAATTTCCTGAACCAATCCTCGTTGAAGGTGATGCCCAGGCGCATCATGAAGTAGTTTTCTGTAATCTGGTTGGTTACACTGGGCGAACGTCTCAGCCATTCTAATCCCACATTCACATAAGAGGTGCGGTTGTTGGCGATGGGAAGTCCGAAGCCTGCTGTTACGGAAAACTCCTTGGGTCCGTTCACACCGTTTATCTTCAGATATGGTGAAGAATAATTGGCACCTATGCGATACTGAATACGTTGCCAGTAATGCTTGCCAAACATATTTGGCGTGTATTCGGCTCCGGCAGCGATTATGAATCTGTTCTTGTATGCTCCTGTCTGGGATTCAAATCTGGGAACACCGCCAACAGAAACTATCTGCGGTGAACAGCATTTTCCCCACATTTCCTGTCTGAAATCCAGACCGACGATCAGCTTTTCCGTATGCTTCCATGTCGCGCCAAAGCCGAACGTATAAGGCAGGTCAAAAGCATTGTGGACAGTATCTATTTTTATGTCCTCGTTCTGTTGGTCTGTGAATCGTGTAATCGATGCATCGCTCTTTATGTTGTGACCAATACTTGCTGTGGCACCAAAGATCAATACATCCTTTTTCGACACTCTTATAGGATATTGGGCGCCAAAGTCCAGTTTCCAGGTCCTTATTTCAGCGCTCTGAATGGAGTTCAGGCCGTTAAAATCGGTCGATGCGGCAGTGTTATAGGTTTGCAGGACAGTGTGTGTGTAGTCACCCCAGATAAGGCTGGCGTTGGCACCGACAGACAATTCCTTAAAAATCTTATATCCTAATCCCAGATATGCCTGATGCAGACCTCCGTCACCGCTGTAGTTGGTGATGCTGGTGATGGTTTGCAGTGTATTGGGATCGTTGGCCACTTTGCTTGAGGTGGTAAAATCGTAACCGATAGTGGTGTACGGCATAAAACCTACAGACATACCCAGGTTCCGGTAAAGTCTCAGTCCTATGTTTACATAATCCAGTTTACATTGGGTAACGTTAACTTTATTGCCGTTTTGCTTCATATTACCAAAAGCAGCGCTCATGCCTGCATCCAAAAGAAAGGTAATAGAATCTATTGCAGAGTATGAAGCAGGGTTTAAGGTGTTTATGCGATTCCCTGCGCGGAAGCCCAGTCCTACGCCTCCCATGCTCTTGTTAAAACCTTGGGCTTGGTTCTCTAAAGTGCCCAGGCCAAAGCGTGAGTAAGACGAGCTGCTTCCGTTACTTTGTGCCCAGATGCTTGTGCACATCGTACACATCAGAATGAAGCCTCCTATTTTACTAAATCTTATCATAATTGTAGTCTAATATCTTGTTAAGTCCCCTTGGAACCATGAACTTGTCTGCAAAGATGCTGTTCTTGATGTTCGTGTCGAAATTAATTTTATCACCTCCTGTCAGGAATACCAGCAAATCGGGGTATTTGGCCCGCATGGATTTAATGTAACCTTCTATCTCGTATTTCATGCCTCGCAACACACCGGAACGGATGGCAGTCTCGGTGTTGTATCCCAAACCTGGCACTTCACCCTCAGCTTGTACCAACGGTAGCCTTACAGTATATTCATGTAGGGCGTGAAGTCGCATCTGCATGCCTGGGGCAATATTGCCACCCCAGTAGTTCTTGTTGGCATCTATCACATCGTATGTTATGCAGGTTCCTGCATCAATGATAAGGATATCCTTGCCTGGTTTCAGAATGCTGGCACCTACGGCTGCTGCCAAACGGTCCGACCCTAAGGTATGTGGCGTTTTGTATTTGTTGCAGATGGGGATGGGGGTATCTGGCGTAAAGCGAAGAATGGGAAAAGGCATGCTCGTCAGCATGTCTTCTACTCCTTCCGGAATACCTATGACAGATCCGACAATACCACACTTAAAGTTGTATTTGCTGGCAAATGCCGGCAAATCTGCCAGTGTGTCGTTATTTGTTTTTATCTGCTCTATGGGGTCTTCTCCCTCAAAGGCTACTAGTTTGGCAACCGTGTTGCCTATGTCAATTATTAATTTCACGGGCCCAAAGGTACAATAATTAATTGAGATAATAAACAACAAAACTGAAAGTTTTACATTCATTAGCAAAAATATGGTTAAAAGATGCCTGCTTTTACAAAAAAGACTTACTTTTGTACCATGATTTTGAAACGTACGGTTTTATTTTTGGCCTTAATGCCTTTAGTGCTTATAGGTCGTTCACAGTCATTTGACAGCATTCGGGCCAGCCTGATTACTTGCTCTCCTGGTCAGGAAGTCTATGCTTTGTATGGTCATACGGCTCTTCGTCTGCAGAATTTTACTACTGGCGAGGACCTGGTTTTCAATTATGGCGTTTTTTCTTTCAAACAGCCTCATTTCGTATGGCGCTTTGTCCGAGGTCAATGCGATTATATGGTTGTTCCCATCCCTTGGCAGTACTTCACCCGCGAGTATGAAGAGCGCGGCTCGTCTATTACAGCTCAGGTGTTGAATCTGACTTCACAAGAGGCCAATCTCTTGTATTATAAAATGATGGAGGATTGTAAGCCGGAGAATAGGCAATACAGGTATAATTTTCTTTACAATAACTGCACGACAAAAGTCAGGGATGCTATAGAGCAATGCGTGGATGGTCATGTGGTTTATCCCGATAGTATCCCTCTTTATACTTACAGAGAGATGTTGCATCAATATACAAGAAATCATCCTTGGGCGCAAGAAGGAAACGATATTCTCTTGGGTGCTGCGGTAGATACCTCTTTGTGTGCCCGTGCTGCTATGTTTGCTCCGGAGTATATGCTCAGGTATGCGGAAAATGCTTTTATCTATGCTGAGAATAATGACAAGCGTCCGTTGGTTTCTTCTACAGAAATTCTTTTACAGAAGAAGCCCCAGAATATAAAGCCGGAATTTCCTCTGACTCCCATTCAGGCCATGCTTGCACTGTTGGGCTTCTCTCTGCTCGTTCTTCTATTCGAACGTTGGCTGAATTGGCAGTTCTGGCTGTGGGATGCTGTTTTGCTGTTAGGGCAGGGGCTGGCTGGCTTGTTACTTCTTTTTATGTTTTTCTTTTCCGAACATCCGGCAGTGGATAGTAACTGGCAGATTTGGGTCTTGAATCCAATAGCACTTGTTCATTTTATCCACTTTTTTGGTATTTTCTCCCTGGATGCCACAAGAATTCGGAAAATTAGTTGTACCTTTGGCGCTAACTTTGCTCACAAGGCCTATAAGTTATTACTTATACTACCGTAAGAACGATAAGAAAAGATGACGCCAATAAAAGGTAATAGGTTCATAACTTCGCTCATGGCACTACTCGCCATTATGGGAGCCGAGGCGCAGACAGCGTCCGAGGTACCCAGTCTGGTGGTGAATGTCATAATCGATCAGCTTCGCTCTGACTATCTCGAAGCCTTTTCGCCTCTGTATGGACAAGGTGGCTTTACCCGTCTGATGGATAAAGGTCGTATGTACACGCAGGCCGAATATCCCTTCGACGGCCCTGATGCAGCGTCTTCTGTGGCATGTTATGTTACAGGTACCAGTCCGTACGAAAACGGAATCATCGGTCAACGATGGCTGGACCGCCAGACCCTTCAACCAGTTTTCTGCGTTGATGATAACAAATACAATGGAGTTTACACATTAGATAAATCCTCGCCTCAATACCTCGCGGTCTCTACCATCGGAGATGAGTTGAAGGTTGCCAGCGAAGGAAAGAGTGTTGTACTGTCTATTGCTCCCAATCGTGATGCAGCCATCCTTTCTGCCGGACATGCTGCTGACGCAGCCATATGGCTCGACGACTGGACAGGACGCGTTTCCGGCACCTCTTATTATGGCGCTTTGCCCAGTTGGGCTTCCGATTTCGATACCAATAATCCTTTAGCCTCACGCATTGGTAATATTGTTTGGAAACCACTCAACGACGAGGTGGTCAATTTCAGCTACTTTGTCTTCGAGGGCAGTAAGAAGCCTTTCAGTCACAAGTTTACAGGCGACAGAAAGTTCCGTCAGTTCAAGGCCAGTTCGTGTGTAAACGACGAGGTTAACCTGCTCGTTAAGGAACTTCTCGATAAGACCAGTATAGGTACAGATGGGGTTCCTGATATGCTGAACCTTACCTATTATGCTGGAGGTCTTGATCATGAATCCGATTCTAAGTACGCCATGGAGGTGCAGGATACCTATGCACGTCTTGACCGACAGCTGGAGGAACTAATCAATGCCGTAGAAAGCAAAGTAGGGCAGAACAAGGCCCTCTTCGTGGTAACCAGCACAGGTTATTCCGACAGCGAGGATGCCAAGGACCTCAGCCTGTACCGTATTCCTACAGGAACCTTCTCCATCACTAAGGCAAAACTGTTACTCAATATGTACCTCATCGCTGTTTACGGGCAGGGTGATTATGTAGAGACAGTGATGGGCAATGAACTGTACCTGAACCTGAAACTGATAGAGAGCAAGAACCTGAACCTCACCGAGGTCTTGGAGCGCAGTAGTGACTTCCTAATACAACTTAGCGGTGTAAAGGATGTCTATACCAGTCAGCGTCTGGCTCTTGGAGCTGGGACGCCAGGTATCAGTAAACTCCGCAATGCATATAACCCCAAATGTTCAGGGGATATTACCATACAGGTTTCACCGGGCTGGAATCTGAAAAACGAGGATACGTTGGAGCAGTCCTTTGCCCGCGAATCCTACTTGGGTTTTCCTCTTTTCCTGTTCGGATGTGGGGTTACCCCAGAGAAGGTAAACATACCTGTCAGTATCGATAGGGTAGCGCCTACTATCTCAAAGGCACTTCGCATTCGTGCTCCGAATGGCTGCTCCCAGGCTCCGCTGAATTATTAGTTGAGAGTTGAGAGATTAGAGTTGAGAGATTAGAGATTAGAGATTAGAGTTGAGAGATTAGAGATTAAAAAAAGTTATCGTTATCGTTAACGTTATCGTTGAAAAAAAAAAGTTATCGTTAACGTTATCGTTATCGTTTAAAATACAGATTATGGATATAGCAAAGATATTAGTTAAGATTTTTGGTGACAAGAAGTCGCGCG
>CADAWW010000098.1 GCA_902791675.1 uncultured Bacteroidales bacterium | reverse complement strand
GGTATCCAGATTGTACGTCGTGCCATCGAGGAGCCTCTGCGTCAGATTGTAGAGAACGCCGGCGAGGAAGCAAGCGTAGTGGTAAACAACGTTCGCAACGGCAAGGGCGACTACGGCTACAACGCCCGTGAAGACAAGTACGAAAACATGAAGGCCTCTGGTATCATTGACCCCGCTAAGGTTACCCGTGTGGCTTTGGAGAATGCCGCTTCTATTGCAGGTATGTTCCTGACAACAGAATGTGTAATCTGCGAGGCTAAGGAAGATAAGCCCGAGATGCCTATGGGCGGTGCTCCCGGCATGGGTGGCATGGGTGGCATGATGTAATGTTTTTCCATAAATAATATACCAAGCCCTCGGCAATCAACAAAATCGGATTGTCGAGGGCTTTTTTCATCATGGTTACCCAGAGTACATCCATTTTAATTATTATAAACGTTTTCGCCGCATAAGTACGTCGATTTCATTGTGCAATGGCTTTTAGTTCGTTGTGCTCGTCCACAACGAAATAGGGATTCTCTTTGTCAAGGTGAACATGGGTCAGACGCTCGCAGCTTTTAAACACTTCTTTACCTATGCTACGAAGTGTCTTAGGTAATTTGATGGAATACAGGTGATTGCAGTAGGAAAATGCATAGTGTCCTACTTTTTGTATACCTTCCGGCAGAGTAACACTGAGCAGTGTTGAGCATGAGGTAAAGGCATTGTGCCCTATCTGGGTTATGGTTGATGGTAATTCTACCGTAAGCAGGTTGCTACAGCCCATAAAGGATGCGTTTCCTATAGCACGTAGTCCTTCGTGAAAAACTATGCGATTAAGGTTGCGGCAGCCGCGGAAGGACCATTGTCCTGTATTTTGCATAGTACGTGGTGCCACGAAGTGCGACAAGTAGGTGCACTCAAAAAATGCAGAGTCGGGCAATTGCTCCAAATCCACCTGTTCCATGTCTATTGTGCGCAATAATCCAGTTTTCAACATTTGGCGAAGGGTAGAAAAGTCACTTCTGTCCATCTTTCCACTCAATTTTATATGTTGTGTAGTCAATAGTTCATGACTGTCAAGAATCGTTTTCAGAGTGCCCGGCTCGGTGAGTATTATCTCCTTTGTTTCTGCCTTATAGGTAGTGTCTGCCACACCCACAAGTAACCATTGCTGCTGGCTGTATCCCGACAGGTCGTCTAGGTCGTAATACCCATCTCTGTCTCCTGCCCAACCCATATTTACGTGTACCTTCCGGCCACGACATCCATCGATGATGAATAGATGCCCACCCTTTTCCTTCTCGCTATAAGCTCGATATAGTACGGGTCTGCGGGCCTTTAGCTCATTAAATATTAGTTGTCGGTAAAGGCTGTCCTGCAGAGGAGTGGTGAACTGGGAACGCTCATAAATGGCCATATAGTTGCTGTAGCTAAACAGGCGTTTAAGGGCTCCCATCATTTTTGAGATAGAAGTTTGACTTGTCTTCTCGCCATAATCAGTAAGGGAAGACACTCCGCAGTCGCTGATGAGTTTGGCAACAGCTACAATCTCTTCTCTCCTTAGGCCTATAGTCACAGTGGGATACATCAAATCCCAATTATATTCGTATGCCTTATCGGGGCTCATTGCTGGATATTGGTGGTAGTTTACTATTTGTGCCATAGCTACAGATCCACAACCAGCCTTCATATTGGTGTTTTCACCATTTTCATTTGTGGTTTTTGGACATAAAAGGTTGAAAGGATAATTCTGTCCCCAGCGTGTTAGGATGAGAGGTTTGACATCCTCGGGAAAAACATAATTGTCCTGTGCCCAGATAGATACAGAAAGCAATACGAATGACAAGAAAAGCTGTATTCTACGCATATTTTCAAGGTTGCTGATGCAAATATATGAAGAATTTTTCATCTATCTCTTAAACTTCTCCAATATTATATCTCACAACCCGTCATTTTGTAACAAGAAAATCAATTTAGGAAGTTGACAGTCTGACATCAGACATCAGCCTTCTTACATCTTCACCACCTTGAACTTCGTTCGAGCTTGCTCACGTTCGGAAGTGTGAACAAGTTCCCACTTCTCTCACTTAATCGCAACCTTTTTCCCATTCACTATATATAAGCCCTTTTTTAGTCCATTGAACATTGAAGATTGAGAATTAACCTTGCGGCCAGAGAGGTCGTAGATGCTTCCCCTCTCTCCCGGAGCGACTGGTATGAGGCTTGACTATCAGGCAAGCACGTAAGGCTCCTACGATAGCTTTCCTCTGGTTGGAATCGTCAGCCTGACAGTCGGGCGTGGCGTCTATGATGTCGATATAGAAGCCGTCTTGGCAGCTCATCTCTTCGTGGCCGTACGATCCGATGAACGAAGCGCCCTTCACAGACACGGTATCGCGAAGCAAACCATCCAAATCTAATGTGCTCAGGTCGATGCAGAAATCCTCCTTCGGCACAATAATATAAGGTGTTCTGGCCTTGGGTGAAAGCTCCTCCTCGAAAATAATCTTCCCTTTCTCGCATCTGTCGAGCCTATAGTACTTACCCTTGCTGGCATCAGGCTCTGTCGGCAGAATGATGGTCGCCATCTGGTCCTTGGTAAAGGAAACGGTCTCTTTTGCAGGCCAAACATCATACAGAACCTCACCGTTACGCTCGAAATGAACTAACATGGAACGGTAGTGACGTTCCTTAGGGTCTGAAGACATGGCATAATAACAAAAATACGGGTCAACAGGACCGAATATACACTCTCCATCATTCCATTCTGTTACACCAATTCCATTAATAATACGAGTTCCATTCAAATCAACATATTTTAGCGGACAAACTCCGCCAAAGTAGGCTTCTTTGATTTCGGTTATGATACCAAACTCTCTTATGCCAGCTGGGGGTATAATCGGAGTATTTACTCCATTAATAGTTTGGTAAGATAATGTATTCCCTTCTTTCCAGTCGCCAAATCCGTATGCCCATCCAGCTGGAAATAACACTTCATTTTCGTGAAAGACCGCAACTGTTACTTCTAATCCGTACTGGCTCTCGCTTATTAAAAGGGTTAGCGAATCTGTCCATTCTGGCCCGTTCGTATATATAAGTTTGTAATCCCGGTATCCTCCATCGTATTCGCCTTTTACATAGTAGTCAACAGTCTCAAAATTCGGAACCCATTCATCACCCACCTTTGAGTACCAACTGTCATACTTTAGGGTGTCAAGTCTTATCTCCGTCCACTTCGTTCCTTCGGGGTAATAGGTTATTGGAACAATATTCCCAAAATCCTTCCAAGGTGAAGTTGTTTTGTATTTCTCTATAGAACCTGCTGGAACATGAAGCGTTGCAGAAGCGATTGGGGTTCCGAAGAATGCCTCTTTGGTAATTTTGGGAACACTATCTGCAAAACAATAAAAATCAGCCAAGTTGCTAAGCTCTGAGAAAACATAACCGTAGATGGATTTTATGCTCTTGGGAATGCTAATGGTGGACAGATTGTTGCAGTGAAAGAAGATAGACTGTTCAATGGACTTAACACCCTCTGAAAACACAACTGACGTCAGATTAGTACAATTGGCGAAAGTGTATTCGCGGGCATTGGTCAAACTGCCGGGAATTGTTATGGAACTTAGGCTTGTACAGTCAGCAAACACAAATATGCCCATTCGCGTTAAACCTTCGGAAAGATTAACGGATGCCAGACTTTTGCAGCCATAAAAAGCAAAGTCTGCAATTTTTGTTATACTTTTGGGAATCGTGATGGATTCCAGGCTGCTGCAATCTCTAAAGGCCACTTCTCCGATGTACATTACGCCTTCTGAGATTGTAACAGATGCCAGGTTTCCACATCCCTTAAATGATGAATCGCCTATGAGGGTCACGCTACCTGGGATAGTGACAGAAGCTAGTCCGTTACAATTATGAAAAGCCTCGTTTGCTATAGCATAGGTCCCTTCCTTGATAGTAATGTTAGTTCCCTCGGGCAAAGCTCCTTTACATTTGTAGGCAATTCTGCCAGCATAAACCACTCCGTCAGGCTGGTTGTTATACCAAGCCGTATTACTGAAAGCATTATTTTCAATCCGGATAACACTATTAGGAATGGTGATATTGGCCAGATTGCTGCAACCGGAAAATGCCCCATAGCCGATGCTAATCACACTACTTGGAATAGTTACTGAGGTTAATTTCGTATTGTTTCCAAACGCACTACTTTCAATGCTGGTTACCGTGTATTTTTGTCCCTCGTAGTTTAGTTCTGATGGTATACTCAATTCGCCTTCCCACGCTTTCCCGTCTGACAATTTGGCTGAATGCATCACCTTGTGTATCTTGTAATTCAGGCCGTTCACGCCAATGTCATCCCAGGAATTCTCTATAACTAATGGCTCACCATCGGTCAGGCTAACTACTCCCTCGCACCAATAGCAAGAAAAGTTAAAACTATTGGTTTCTAACCCATTTAGGGTGAAAGAAACGTCGTACGGACATACACAAGCCGCTCTGTCTAATCCCAGAATAGGATTTACACTGATAGACACCGTATAAGGTTCTCCGTTGCTACCACCACTCACATAAGGAATTACATCAAATCCCCAAATGCCACAATTGTCTATGTAGTTAAGCAGTTGAACTTTTAGGGTGTTACCTTCTTTGGTCAGGATAATCGATCTGTTTTCTTCATATTCGTCGTCATCACCAGCCCGATTCTCTCTTGTTTCACTCAGACATCCGCTATTCTGAATATCGCTTACTGTCAGTCCCTGAGCATTAACATTATATTGTGCTCCTATCAGGAACAAAAACAGCAAAAGGAAAAAATTTCTTTTCATAATATAGAATTTTGCGTTATTTCGAGTTTCTGATGCAAAATTATGAGGTTTCAAAATAGCCGCCAAAAAAATCCACTCCCAAGTAGTCCCAACTTTTTGGTAAAAAATGTTAAAATGCCGCAAATTTGCTTGTAGGTAGCTGTAAATCAATCATTTACATGCAAAACGCGCATTTTTTATGTTAAAAAGCACTTTTGGGAGTACTTGGGAGTAAAATAGGGGTAATAATTTTCGTCTGACATTGGGAAATTAGAGGAAAATTGGGTAATTTGAGTCAATTATGACTATATTGTGAAAGTTCTGTCTTGCTATTACTGATTGTTGTAGACTATGGATGTGTTGCTGGGGAATGCCGACGGGGCTATAGCAGGATTGCTATTTAAAATGACAGTTTTCAGATTATCGCAGTCGCTGAATGCATACTCATCGATTTGTTCCACGCTGCTGGGCAGGGTAATTGTGGTCAGACTTTTGCAACCGGCAAAAGCATGATGACCTATGAATCTCACTCTAGAACCTTCTGCAAAATCAATTTTGGCAAGGCTTTCGCAGTTATGGAAGACTTCATGTTCAATGGAGGTCACCTTAGCAGGGATGGTAATAGACTTCAGACTTTTACAGCCGGAGAATGTGGACAATCCCAGCCACCATAGTTGTGAATTATCTGCAAATATTACATCGGTCAGATTCTCACATCCAAGAAAAACGTCATAATTGCCTATGGTTCTTACTCCTGCTGGGATGCTGACAGCTTCTAGATTTTTGTCCTGATAAAAGGCCCTGGGGGTTATATTCCATACAGTGAATTTAAATCCCGCATATTCAATAGTTTCGGGAATTTTAACCTTGTAATTTGTCTTTGCTTGGCATTTCCTCAAATTTGTATAGTTTATTGTACCAGGGATTTCTACTGAAGGCACACTAGAGATAAAGAATGTCAAGGTTACCACATCACCAGTTTCTGTAACGTATTCATAATCTAATAATCCGTCAACTGGTAAATCTGGAGATTCATTTTTGTCTGAGCAAGCTACAATCCCCAAAGTAATGGTTATAGTAATCAGAAAGATGAAAAAACTCTTTTTCATGTTAGTTTGTTTTTGTATTTTAAATCTTAGGAAGGGGGCGAGGGTGTCCCTATTTCCTTACATTCCCGTATACTTACCTACGGAGAGGATAACATTTGATGATCTTTCGCGAATGACGTATACAAAGGGACAGTTGGCATGGAAGTCGGCCTTGAGAATCTCATATCCACCGGGACCTGCCCATGAAGCGTACCCAGATCCTAATGTTACGACTGCGGTTTCGGTTCCTTCTTCGTTTACCTTGATGCCAGCTTTCTGGCGCATCATGGAGATGAAGACCGATGTATTGCACATATTGGGGATTTCTGCAAGTTCGGAATCGAAGACCCTGCGGATGCCCATTTTCTCCAATAGTCCAATCAGGCCATCCTTCATGTTCTGGGTATCTGAGTTAGTCTCGAAACGAGGTAGTTTCAGGTCAACTTGACAGGGGCTCATTGCCTTTATATCATTCGAAGGATTGAATGTGTTGATAATATCGTCAGCAGTCTTCCCCTTCTCTGGCAGATAAACCATTATGCTCCAGTAAGAATTGTCGTAAGGGATTAGAACAGATGAGTAGGTCTCGTTCTTCATATAATTGATGAGCACATTCTGGTGCATCAGTGGCAGTTGTTTGGTGCCATTGGGTGTGGTGAAGGTTTCTGTCTTGGTGTTGTTAGGGTCGAACTTCTTGTTCCAGTTGGCCTTGAAGTAGATGGCATTCAGCAGATAGGTCACCACATCGGGATCAATCCTGTCCAGAATGGTTGGAATCATGTTGTTGGTCTTTTCCTGAGCCCATCCGTTGATGGTTTTGAGTGTTGAAGAGGAATTGAAGTCCAGATTCTTTACCTCGGCATTATAGTATGTCTGCATATCTTTCTGATATTCTGATTTCAGCGTGGCCTTATTCTTGTTTACAAAGAGGGCGTTGGCTATGCTCAGTTTCACCTTTCTGTCCACCTTCGGCAATCCTTCAATCAGTTTCTTGCAATAGTCGTTCACAGCCTGAATGCCTCCCTCGTGGAAGCCCAGTGTCTGCTCCAGTTCCTTCTCTGTTTCTCCTGTGGATGCAGCATTCACCATTCCTAATACGTATGTGATGCTTAACGGTGAATAGATGAAACTCTTACCGCTGCGGTCTGTCTCGTTCACCGTCTTCAGGAAATTCAAGGTAAACGTGTTGTTGTCGTTGGCAAACTGTTTCTGTGCATCGGTTAACTGTATTGGTTCCGGATCTGCCAGCATGTCCACTAATTTCTTGACTGTATCTGGGTCATCATCATCCGATGAACATGATAGCAACCCGCAACTCAGCACGACGGCTGCCAGAAAAATAAAAAACTTTTTCATATTAGTTTGTTTTTGTGTCTTACTGCGAATATAATGCAGGAATGCTTCGAATCTTGCATGAGACAGTGTTAAAAAATCCTAATTAAATGGAAATCCATACAAGATTTGAGTAATTTTGAATTATTAATGTGAAGACAAAGAGAAAGTATGGTCAGACAACTCGTTGAGCGCATACGAAAGAAAGACCCAGGGGCGATGAGCCAACTCTACCAGATGTACGTAGGAGAGCTTTCATCGGTCTGCTATCGCTATGTGCCTAATGAGAATGATGCAAGGGACGTACTGCAGAACAGTTTCGTTAAAATATTCACCTCAATGGCTACTGTAGAGTATCACAACGAACCATTGTTCCGAGGCTGGCTGAAACGGGTGGTAATTAACGAAGCACTCGTGTATCTGAGAGAGCGTAGGAAACTGCAGTTTACAGAACTGCACGAGGCAGATGTCCAGCTTGCACCAGACGAGGAGCCAGACCCTGAACTTATCACAGCCGACCAGTTGCACAAACTGATTAGCGAACTGCCCGATGGCTACAGAACGGTAGTGAACCTGTATGTGTTTGAGGACTATTCGCACCGCCAGATAGCTGAGTTGCTGGGGATCACAGAGAGCACCTCTGCCTCGCAGCTATATTACGCCAAAAGGCTGTTGGCAAAAAAGATTAAGGAAATTCTAAACTATAGACGATGAGAGAGGACTGGGCAGATAAACTGAAACGAAAACTTGAGGGGCATAGCAAGATGCCTCCTGAAGGTCTTTGGGAAGGTATCAGCAAAGAGATGGAAGCCTCCCCCGTCTCCTTCCAAAAAGGTGGGAGGAACTGGCGTTGGTATGCAGCTGCGGCAGCAATTATCCTGATGCTTGTGGGCATCTTCGTCTTTCAGGAGAAGGAAAGCAAGCCGCTCTTGCAGGCAGAAACAATATCGTTGGAGCCGACTGCTCCACAGGCAGAGAATATAGACTCCGTGAAAGGAGAAGATAAGCCTCTCCCTAATCCCCTTCAGGGGAAGAGGAAATCAATTGTGCTTCGACACCCTCTTTCTCCAGGGCGGGCGACGAGTAAGGTTTTCACCAAGCAAGAAACGGAGCCAAAGCCTACGGATTCCGTGACTGTAGTGAAGGAGGCTGTAGCACAGATAACACTTGAAAGTGAACCAGATTCGGCACAGGACATTCAGCCCTATAAGGAGCAACGGATACAGGTTCTTCCTGACGAACTGGTGGTGGAACAAACCTCTTCGGCTTCAAGACCAAAATGGACTATAGGCGTTGGCGCTTCTGGCGGACTTCTTGCTGCACAGAATACGAAAAGACTTGACTATGCTAGTTGGGATGGTGGTTCACAACACAACGACGAAGATGATAATCCAGATGCATTAAATGATAATCTGTCCCGAGCATCACGGGCAGTATACAAGGATGCTAATTACGAGGCGGTGCATCATTTGCCCCTACGCTTCAGTATGACCCTGAATTACCAACTGACATCCCGCTTTGACCTGCTCAGCGGCATCAGCTATACTTATCTTCACTCCAAGTTCACCGTACCGCAATCTTATGAAAAATACTACGACCAGAATCTGCATTATCTTGGAGTTCCTCTCGGCGTGAGCTGGAGGCTTTGGTCCAACAGGCGTTTCCAGTTCTACGCCACAGGCAAAGTACTACTAGAGAAGTGTCTGAACGAAAAGCCTTGGCAGTTCTCCGCAGGTGGTTCTCTGGGTGCGGAGTATAACCTCACTCCCCAATTCGGTTTCTATGTAGAACCATCCCTGGGTTATTATTTCAACGACGGCACATTGCTGGAGCATTATTATAAGAAACACCCCGTGATTTTCGCCCTAGACTTTGGCCTGCGCCTGCACTTGAACAGATAGTCAGAATCCTAAGGAAGAGGCGGTGTCGAAATAAAGAGATTGTGTGAAAGGTTTTTGTCCGTCACGTACGAACTCTTAGTCCGTCCCGTGCGGACTCGCACTCCGTCCCTTACGGACTATTCTAGCCTATATCATTTTCTTGACACAGATTTTCCCATCAGCAAATAAAAGTTATCATGATAAAATAATAAATTATCCTTTCTCGTTGAAAAAAGTTTGGTCAGTTCTAAAATAATCTGTACCTTTGCTCACAGAAATAGAAAATTAAGACGCATAGATGGATTCCAATGACACCATAAAGCAGTTTACGGAAAATTTGTTTTGGGATACAGATGTCTCGAATTTGGACGTAAACAAATTCCCTGCGTACATAATTCAGCGAGTGCTAGAGTACGGAGAGATGCAAGATTGGCGTCTTATTAATAAACTCTATGGCTTACCTAAAATCGTAGACGTATGCAAAGGTTTGCGTACACTTGACCCCGTATGTTTATCCTTCATCTGTGCTATTTCCCATACTAAAAAGGAAGACTACAGATGTTATCGTACAAAACAATCCGCCCCGACACTCTGGAACTCCTGAAACATTTAATGGCAGAGCCTTTTTTTATAAAATCATAAAACAGCCTACATGCCTACATAAAAAAACTGGGAAATGCGATGGTTGTCGCGTTTTCATCACCTCAAAGCCTACATAAAGCCTACATGGAGCCTACATGGAGCCTACATGCTTTTGGGTGTTTACAGGGTGGAAGCAATATTAGAGCAACGCATTTGCAAGTTTAACGCTTCTTACCAGAAAAGAAATTCTCTAGAGAATTTTGTTGTTCCCTCGTGTAATAGCAATTGTTTTGTAAGTTACCTGGCAGAAAATTCTCTAGAGAATTTCAGACCCGTCTATAGGTATACGTTTTGCGAACAGGCCAAATGGCTAAAATGTTAAAGGGTTAAAAGGTTATGAGGTTCAACTATCACTCTTCACTCTTCATTCTTCACTCTTCACTTACATCATGTAGGCATCATGTAGGCTCCATGTAGGCTTTATGTAGGCTTGTAAACGCATCAATCCATTTATTCATCGGGAGTTTCAGCAAAATCATGTAGGCATGTAGGCTGTTTTGGATTTTAGAACCATGAACCATGTACAACGAAAACGAAAAGCGAAGGCT
>CADAWW010000097.1 GCA_902791675.1 uncultured Bacteroidales bacterium | reverse complement strand
TTCTTGCAGCGTGTCCTTGGCCTGTTCATTCCGTTGTAGGTGGTTTCCACTTACTCGACGGACAAGAGACGGATGATGAAATAAAAGCCTTGGCTCAAAGGCTTAAAACCAATTATCCCAATACGCAATTCTACACCAGTCATTGCACAGGCGACCATGTGTTTGAGGTGATGAAGGGCGTTATGGGCGAACAGCTACATTCATTTATAAAATTCATCAACGAAGACGGTAGCATCCGTTTCAAAAGATAACTCTATCGAACTAAAACATTACAATTATGAGTAAGATTTTGATTTTACAAGGTTCTCCGAGAGCCAATGGTAACACCGCATGGATGGCGGAAGAGTACAAGAAAGCTGCCGAGTCAGCAGGTCACGATGTGACGCTGATGAATGTCTCGCGTAAGAAGATTGCAGGCTGCTTGGCTTGCGAGTATTGTCACAACAAGGGCAATGGTGCCTGCATCCAGAAGGATGATATGCAGGAGCTCTATCCGTTGATGAACGAGGCAGAAGTGTTGGTGCTGGCAGCTCCCATATATTACTTCACGCTCTGTGCCCAGATTCAGGCTCCCATCCAGCGTATGTACTGTGTGAACGCTCCGGCAAAGGTCAAGAAGATGGCACTCCTGGTGTCATCCTACTCTCCAGGTGTTTATGACGGAGCAACTTCCGAGTTCCGCGACATCTGCAACTACTGGGAGGTGGAGAACATGGGCTTTGTTTCTGCTAAGATTGACGAACAGAAGACTGAGGAGACCAAACAGAAAGTGATTGAGCTGGCTGGCAAGTTATAACAAGATGACATTGCAATAGATAAATAGAAACAATATCATTACTAACATGGCAAGAAGATCATAATTAAGTGAGGATAGCATTGGCAATGATGCCGATGGTGGCATTGACTTTAAGTTTTTAATAGAAACGTCGCATAATGCGCAATAATCTGAAGGGATTATTTGGCGGTTTCGATGAGAAAATGTATATTTGCCAGCAGAACAAATTCATATCATGAATAACTACAATACAAAAAACATGAAAAGAAACATGATTCTAACCTTCTGTCTGATGTTGATGGCACTGTCCGTCTCAGCTCAGAAGGTGAGTTTTCCCCAGAAAGGTAAACTGTTCCACTATGCGCCCTACCCTCGTGGCGTCTCGTTCGAGAACCCCGGAGAACTGCTTGACGAAGTCAAACTCTTGCCCATGCAGTGTTACGACTTCGAGTGCGACAGCGTGTGGAAGGCTCCCCGCCAAAAGAAAATCTCGAGTGACGAGCGGGGCATCTGGCTCGACAAACTCTACATGGTCGATGCCGATGTATCCTTTGCCAAGGCTGGTTCGCAACAGTCGCTCTACGTGGCATTCACAATAGACAAAGGCGACGACTATCCTGGTCCTGTGGCCTTCGTCAGACGTGGCGAACAGCCCTCAGAGTGGTATTATCCTTTCCGCTACAACAAGAATCGGGAGATACGTTTCGAAGGTCGAGCCAATCCCGCCGACAGTGCCGTCTGTGCAGCCCAATGGCGAATCCCTGAGCTCTATAAGGAACTTTGCCGCATCCTCGTGGAGATGGAGAAAGACGGTAAGACTACGGTCTATCTGGCCGACACGGCACTGGTGTTCTACAACGCAGCACGTACGGAGGCTGCCCAGGAACCTGAACGAATAGTGCTCTGTCCGTTTAGCGACGGACGCATCTATGAGCTCGTCTACTACAACCGTTTCCTTTCCGACAAAGAGAAGTACGAGGTGCTGCGTCACGGTACTCCCGATGGCGACTGTGACAACAAGTACACCATACCCATCCCACAGATGATTCAGAACAATGTAGAGGCTGACGAGGCACCGATGGGCATCCACTGGAGCCGCGGATTTTGGATTGGCATCACGCTGAGCATCCTGCTGGCGCTGATATCGCTCTATGTGCGCTTCTCCCCCATGAAGGGCGTTCCCTATACGTTCAACGGCAGTTGGATTATCATTGGCCTCGCCGTGGCTGGTGCGCTGTTCTATATCTATCTGGTACCTTCGGCACAAGACAACAAGTACCTCTACTACATCAGCATCATCGTAGGCTACTGGTTGGTATGCTACGTCCCCGACCCCACAGGCTACCGTCAGGCCAGCAAGAAGACATACGACCTCTCCAAGCTGCCTGGCTGCGTATGGCTCGTCATCATCGTTGTCGTAGGCTCGCTGGCTTACATGTTCGGCCCTGCCGTTTCCGCTCTGTTGCCTATGATTACTCTGTTTATGTTCTGCAAGAACATGTGGCTAACTTATGAAACACGTCAATACCTAAAAAACAATGTATATGAAGAACCTGAAAACATGGCTGATGACAGCCTTGATGCTGACCGTAGTTAATCACGTTGCAGCACAACAGTACGAAGCGTGGCCTCTGGGTAAGGGCAAGACGGACACTGCCATCGTGGTATTCCAGTATGCTGAGCCTGAAGACCGTGGAGGCGGCTCTCTCTACACCCGTTCCGAATTCTATCTCCACGAGGAGGACTCGGTGGTCATGATGCGTGGAACGAAACTGAATCTGAAGTTCCCCAAGGAGATTACCTATCAGGACAAGAGCCTCTTCTCGATGTTTACCATTGGCACGCCTGACAAGCGTCCGCTGGTAGCCGTGACAGACTCTACCGGTAAGACCTATTATGCCGATCCCTATGAGTTGCGTTTCAGCGAGTCGAATGCCGAGGGCACAGAGAACCCCATTGCCAAGTACACCGATTTCAAGGGTCGCCAATACTACGAAGGGGAGTTCCTTTTCGGCGTCCTCTTCTTCCTGTGGTTGGCATGGCGAATGAGCCGTCGTGCCTCGAAGATAGGTCTGAAAAAATGCTACGAAGGTACGCTGAAACCTCACAACTGGCTCATCGGCGTATTCTTGTTCATCGCCCCCGTTTTCGCCTTCTTTACCATTATCCTGGAAATAGATGCTGTCACGAAACTGGGTTGGGACTGCTGCTGGTGGCTCAACGGAGCGTACGTGGGCGATTTCCAGCGCTTCTTCAACATCTTCCTGCTGTTCATGGCTGTACGCTGGCAGTACAAGACTATCGACGCCTATGCCACAGGTATGGAGGCGTTCCTATGCTCCAGTGATGCAGTGCCACGACAGCAGCTGTTGTATAATATCCTGATATCTGTCGTCGTGTTTGCAGTTACCGCCTTCGTCGGTATCTGCCTCTACGCGTGGGTAAACCCCACCTTCGGCACCGTCGTGCTCTACATAGCTGCCATTGCAGGCATCGGATATCTGCTCTACTCGCTGTTCACCATGTTCGTACAGATGAAGCGGTCAGCAGGCTGGATTCTGACCATTCTTTATACCCTGTTCGTTATCCTTTGGGCTATAGGAACCCTGCTCCTTGTCGGCGTACTGATTTGGCAGATTCTCAAGATTATCATTCCGTTCCTTGTTCTCTTGGGCTTCGGCAAGATGATTCCTGGACTTGGTCTCGACAAGCCGTCGGCACCTATGAAGTGGTACGACAGTAATGGCGGCGTGCACAACAGCCTCATGGCCCGCGACCTGCGCAATCAGGCACTGGAAAGTTATAAGTAAAGGCTGACTTCTTAATAAACTATAAATCCTGATAAGATTCTACAAAAACGACGAACTGTACGGGAAACCCGATTCGGAGTTAGAGAAATTTATGAAAGAGAAGGGTTTACAGGCCATGCGTGAGTTCGGTGCTCCCGTGAACGCTGGCAAGATTGCGGAAATCACAGGTATTGACCGCAAAGTGGTTGACAAGGCTTTTGCCGAGTTGAAGAAGGAAGGTGCTATTGTTTCGCCCGTCCGTTGTAAGTGGGCACCAGCTAAGTGATTATAGGAGGGCTTCGGCTCTCCTTTTTACTTTTCCATCAGAATTGGGTATTGCATAATACAAAGACATATATTAAAGTTCTCATAAGAAAAGGTCTATATGAAGGTAAGAAACATCATTCTCGTGCTATTATGTCAAATATGCACAATGCAAGCACAAGATAAAATAATGATGCTTGTAGGAACATATACTTACGGCAACAGTAAGGGGATCTACTCTTGTCGTTTCAATCAGGCGACAGGAGAAGCGGAAGTTTTAGACTCTCTGGGAATGAAGAATCCATCGTATCTAACAGTCTCTCGCGACGGAAGCTTGGCCTATGCCGTCAGCGAAACCAATGACGACAAGGCTTCGCTGAACATAATTGGCTTGAACAATAAGGGTGGAATGCGACTATTAGACACAGCTCTGACGGAAGGTGCGGACCCCTGCTATGTAGCACAGAACGGGCATATAGCCCTCACAGCCAACTACTCAGGAGGCTCCATGAGCGTATTTAGCCTAAACGGAAGTCACGCCAAGCTCTCCACAAGGTTTCTTGGTGCAACGGGTGGGCCTGACCTGAGCCGCCAAGATACACCTCATGTGCATTGCGCCTGCTTCACGCCCGATGGAAAGTATGTGCTGGCTACTGATTTCAGCGCCGATCGCATCCTGTCGTATCGCATTCAAGGACAGAAGGTCATAGCCAACGGCGTGGCTGCTGATGTTACTGCCGACTCCGGTCCCCGTCACTTGACGTTCAGTCGCGACGGTCGTTTCGCCTATCTGATGAGCGAGTTGTCGGGCAAAGTCACCGTCTTCAATTATAGCCAAGGCCGTCTGAAGACACTTCAAGAGATCACATCTGATAGTGTGGGTGCCCGTGGGGGTGCCGACATCCATCTGAGTCCCGATGGCCGGTTCCTCTATTCCAGCAATCGACTGAAAGCCGAAGGCATCGCTATTTTCTCCGTTGACAACAAAACAGGACTGCTTACCCACATCGGCTATCAGCCTACGGATGCCCATCCCCGACAGTTCAATATCACACCCAACGGACAGTTCCTGCTCTGCTGTTGCCGCGACAGCGACAAAATCCAGGTGTTCCGTCGTAACAGCCAGACTGGAATGCTAACCGACACCCATCAGGACATTCCCCTCAGCAAACCTGTTTGTGTACAATTTATAAGCGAAAAAGGAAACTGAAAACTTATATAACTAAAGATAATGAAAAGGCTTGTCCTCTGCATCGTTGTGGTGATAGCTGTCTCTGTTGTTTCTGCACAGACAAGAGATGAGCGGTGGGTGGAGAGCATCCAAGTGCTCTCTCTTGCGCCGTGTTCCGTACTCAGCGGTCATGTCAAGGTCAGGCTACAGGCAAAGGGGATGACGCATGTGACAGCACAATGTTATGTGCGCGACAGCAAGAAGGAGAAACCGCAAATGCTGATGCTGACGCCTAAGGGCATCAGGCTTAATGAAGACGGGAAAGGCACTTTTCCCTTGAATCTGAAAACCATGCCTCACGGTCCGTTGACGATTCAGATTACTGGTGAAGGTACTACGGGCGAGCGCGACCTGTATGAACTGCAGCTCTACAATACTGGCGGTAAGGCCACTGTTGCCGGCATCCCCGATACCATTCCTGCTGCAGCACGTGGGATGCAACTGGTGTTCAGTGACGACTTTGACGGTCCACTCTCAATCTCTCGCGACGGACGAGGAGCTCGCTATAATGCCCATAAACCCACCTTTGGCGATTTCAGCGGCTGGCCTTTCGGTAATCCAGAAGGACTGGAGAATCCCTTCAGCCAGCGCGATACCTATCTAATCATTCGCGCCCATAAGGATGAAGGCACTCGCGGTTCCACGGGGCTGATAGCCACTGTAGATATGGATGGTAATGGCTTTCGAGCCAAGCCCCCATTCTATATGGAATGTCGGTTGATGGCTCAATCGGCTCCTGGCACCTGGCCTGCTTTCTGGACAATTACGAACATCCATCGTGGGGAGGGTGACGAACTGGATATCTTAGAAGCCTATGGAGGATGGGGCGAAGGCAATCCTGGCAGCACGGGCTATTGGGTGACATCACATTTCTGGAATCAGAACGATGCAGAGGGTAAACCGCTTAAAGCACCTGCGAAACTCATAGAGACCACAACGGGCAAGCTGGGAACCTCATGGAGCCAGACATTCCACACCTACGGTCTGCGCGTGGATAGCTTGCAGACCATCTATTATCTGGACGACGAGGAAGTGTGGAGCCATCCCACAAACCACTATTCCTATGAGCAACCGCATGTCATCCTCATCAATTATGCCATTGGCGGAGCCAGCGGCTGGAAAATCAATCTTGATCGTTACAAGAACACCTCGGAGATGTATGTCGATTACCTCCGCGTCTTTGAACCTTAGCAATTATGCGTAATTTTGCAGTGTCGAGACATTAGACATATGAAAATGGAAACAAGTAGAATCATATTACGCCCTTGGCGCGACAATGACGCGGAGACGCTGTACAAGTGGGCTTCCGATCCGGATGTTGGGCCTCGTGCCGGTTGGCCACCGCATAAGAGTGTGGAGGAGAGTCTGGAGATTATCCGTACCATTTTCCATAACGACCGCACATGGGCCATTGAGATGAAAGAGACTGGCGAGGTCATTGGCTGTATAGGCTATTTCATATACGGCGAGAGCAACATCAATATAGGCGAAAACGATGCCGAGGCGGGCTACTGGATAGCTAAGCCATACTGGAACCAAGGTGTTTGTACTGAGGCATTGCGTCTGCTGATTGACTACTGCTTCAACGAAAAGAAGTTCCAAACAATCTGGAGTGACTTCTTTGTGGATAATCCAGCCTCTGGTCGTGTAATGGAGAAGTGTGGCTTCCACGATACTGGCGAAATCAACTATTGCAGTCGATTACAAATGGGGTCAGACCGTCCTGTGAAAGTAATGAAATTAAGAAAATGTTAGGGTAAAGTTGCTGGCCCAAGAGATATTATAAAATATGAAACAGGAAATCAATCCCAAGGACACCAGTCGGGCATACGCTTTCGAGATGTGGATGAAAGCACCAATGCCGATGGTGACATTCTTCAAGACGCTAGACGTAACGAGACTAATAAGGGTCAGCAAGCAAACAGGAATGAAGTTTAAAGGTGCAAAAGATAATCAAAACGATTTGAGCAAGCCTCAATCCTTTTTTCTCTCACTCGTTCGTCATTTGGGATTATTTGCGTATATTTGCAGGGCAAATATTAAGGAAAGATACTATTATGGCACAGAAACGATTCAATAGACATTTTGAGACTCCAGGGCTTCCGCTCTACTGGATTATCATTGCGTACATTATCCTTGCTTGGTTCTTCCCAGTGATAGGACTCATTGCCATCATTTGCATGATTGGCCCAGTTTTGACAAGCATCTGGAAGGGACGCTGGTGGTGCGGTCACGTTTGTCCTCGTGGCAATATGTACGACCGTCTGCTCTCTAAGCATTCACCCCATCGCCCGATTCCCAAGTTTGTGCGAACGTTCGGCTTCCGCCTGTTCATGGTGTTCTTTATCTTTGGCATGTTCGGCCTCCAACTCACATTCACCGTTCCCTGGAGCGAAGGCGGATTAGCGATGTGGAGCGGTATCGGGCACGTATTCTGGACGATTATCGTGATGACAACCATTGTCGGCGTTACGCTGAGTTTCATCTATGCGCCACGCACCTGGTGCTCTTTCTGTCCGATGGGTACTATCTCCAATTGGGTGGCTCCTAAGAAGGCACCGCTGCCCAAGGCTTTTACAAACATCCACGTATCAAGTGCCTGTCAGATGAAGTGTAAGAGTTGTGCCCGCGTCTGCCCAATGCAACTCACACCCTACGACTCTCGAGGCGAGGAAATAGGTTATCTGCATCCCGACTGCCTCAAGTGCGGCAAATGCACATTGGCTTGCCCTACGAAGATAATGGCATTGAAACATTAAAACGATATGAATCCCGTTGCCCTCCGACTTCTCAACCAACAGCCGGTTGCGCCTCGGTACCGTATAATGCGGTGGGATGAAGGCAGACAACTCTCTACGGGAACTACATGAAAAGTACAGATTGATATATCAGACAGAAAACAATTGATATGAACCTTTCCAGAAGTTCAAAAACGGAGAAGGAGTATTGGTGTTCTACGTCATGGGACACATGTTCTCGTTCTTCGACTGCAATGATTTCTCGGTCATTTCACTGAAGTGCCAGCCAGAGCGCATCGAAGACCTGAAGGCAGAATATGAGTGCATCGGCAATCCGTACAACGAATCGCCCAAGCACTGGATTGGCATCAATCCAAATACTGCCCCTGATGATTTGCTAAAGAAACTGACGCGAAACTCATACGAGATAGTAAAGGCTAAGTATGCGAGTAAGCGAGGGCAAAAACAAACTTTAAAACCACAAATAATATGAAGGCATTATTCATCAACGGGAGTCCGCGTAAGAACGGCAATAGGATCCTTCTTTAAATTATGAAAATAGTCATTGTCATAGATTCGATGAAAGGATGTCTGAGTTCTGCTGATGCTAATCAGGCGGCAGCAGATGGCGTCAGACGTGTTTTCCCAGATGCAGATATCGTTCAGATACCTGTCAGCGATGGCGGTGAAGGATTTATCGATGCCTTCCATGCAGCTATCGGTGGCACGCTTCAGGAAGTGACGGTGCGCGACCCGATGATGCGCTTTATTACAGCCAAGTATCTGTTACGCGACCAAGAGGCAGTCATTGAAATAGCGCAGGCCAGTGGTCTTACCCTTCTTTCTGAAGAAGAGCGTAACCCTATGGTAGCCACGAGCTATGGCACCGGACAACTGATTGCAGATGCCGTCAGGAAAGGGGCTAAACAGATTATTGTGGGACTCGGTGGCAGTGCTACCAGCGATGCAGGCATAGGGATGCTTAGCGCCTTGATTGATGCCTTTGCCGAGCGTGGGAAGTTTGATGACATTACAGAACTCCAGGATATTCAGTTTACCATTGCCTCCGATGTGAAGAATCCCCTTTGCGGTGCCCAGGGCGCTGCTCACATCTTTGCTCCGCAGAAAGGCGCTACTCCCGAGATGGTGGAGCGTTTGGATGCGCGTGCCAGAAGATTTGCCGAGGTATCAGCCAAACATTTCGGTTATGACTGTTCCAATGATGAAGGAGCAGGCGCAGCCGGTGGATTGGGATATGCTTTCCTTCAATACATGCATGCCACTTGCAGGCCCGGTATAGAGGTGCTGCTTGAAGCGGCTCGTTTCAGCGAGGTGGTTAAAGATGCAGACCTTGTCATCACTGGCGAAGGGTCTGCCGATAGCCAGACGCTCATGGGTAAGTTGCCTGTTGGCGTACTGCGGCAGTCAGGTGACGTACCCGTATGTCTCATTGCCGGACGCATCAGAGACAGGGAGGCACTATTGCAAGCCGGTTTCTCTGACGTCAGATGCATCAATCCCGAGGGCATTTCCCTCCAGGAAGCCATGCGTCCGGAAGTGGCGCGAAAGCATATTTCAGATACGATTAGCGATTTGTTGTCCAGATGAAACAACAGAGTCGGGATGACCAATATCCCCAAAAGGTTTGTTTTCATGTTTATCGTAAAAGTTCGGCACAAAAGTGCTGAAAATCGGTCAAAAAAGAATAACTTTGCCATCAAATTTTAATATTACTGAACTTTAGGAAGTTAAATGGGAAGTTAAAAGGGGAAGTTAAATAGGAAGTTAAATAGGAAGTTAAAACGGAAGTTAAATGGGAAGTTAAATTGGAAGTTATAGGGGAAGTTAAGCCAGCGCTGGCTGGACGACAGTTATACACATGTAATGGTAACGTCTTAGCGGCTTTAGCCGCGATAACTCCTTTAACTTCTCTAACTTCTTTAACTCCTAAAACATCCAAAACTTAAATTAATATTATATTACACATTAGGAATATGTACAGTTTGAACTATAAAGTAACGACAAGCACCTGCAATAGCGAGGGTCGGCTGAAACTCTTTTCCGCCCTACAGATGATGCAGGACTGCTCTGAGATGTGGATTGACAGCGAGCCAGAAGTCAAGAACTACTTCTTGCAACAGAACATGGCACAACTGTTAGCAACACGCCAGGTTGAAATTATCCGGGTGCCGGAATACAAAGAGGAACTGACAGTGACGACTTCCGTCTATGGCATGAAGCCCATGTTCGGATTCCGCAATACCTTCATCTATGATGCACAGGGGAATCCCTGCTACAAGACATGGAGTATGGGAGCATTCGTCGATAAGGCGGTTGGCAAACTGAAACGTGTGGACGATGCAACCATACAATCCATGAAACTGGAGCCTCAGTTGGAAATGAACTATAAGGACCGACGCATCATCCTGCCTAAGACAGAAGGTAAAGTATTGGAGCCAATCAAGGTGCTCCGCGCCGACATCGACTACAACAAGCATGTGAACAATGCCAACTATGTCCGCATGGCGATGGAACTGTTGCCGGAGGATTTCGTCGTAGCTGGTCTTCGGGTAGAATACCGGGTGGCTGAAAAACTTGGCGACATGCTCATCCCTACCATCTACAGACACGACAACGTGATTATCATCTCTCTGTCTATAGGCGAAGAAGTAAGTGCAATTATTGAATTCTGTTAATATATATCATATGAAAGCATTATTATTAAACGGCAGTGCCAACAAGAATGGCAACACTTTTAATGCACTATCGATTACCCTGAACGCGAAGAGTGGCAAGGCATGAACTTTATCAGATAAATCAGAAAACAATATGAAAAAGGTAATTGTTATTTCTACGAGCCTCAGAAGGGGTTCAAACAGCGACATGCTTGCTGATCAGTTTATTGAAGGATCAAAGGCTGCCGGAAACGATGTTGAGAAGATTTCTCTTGTTGGTAAGAACATTCAGTTCTGTAAGGGCTGTATGGGTTGTCAAAAGTTAGGCCGCTGTGTCATTAACGACGATGTGAACGACATCATGGACAAGGTGTTGAAGGCTGATGTAGTATGCTGGGCAACACCTATCTACTATTACGAGATGAGCGGTCAGATGAAGACCCTCATAGACCGCATGAATGCGATGTATCCCATGGACTATCAGTTCCGTGATGTCTATATGCTGTCAACAGCAGCGGAAGATGAGGAGGATACTTCGACGAGAGCAGAAGCCGGCCTGAAGGGTTGGACAGACTGCTATCCCAAGAGCCGTCTGGCAGGCACACTCTTCTGCGGAGGTGTGAATGACCCTCGTGAGATTGAGGGCAATCCCAAACTGCAAGAAGCATTTGAATTAGGAAAGAAGATATGAAAAAAACTATATTAGCCGCAATACTGCTGGGCGGAATGCTGGCAGGCTGCACAAACAGTAACAAACAAAGTACTAATAAATGCTGGCAGGCTGCACAAACAGTAACAAACAAAGTACTAATAACGATATGGACGAAAAGTTGGAATTGACGCAGGAGTGGGACAAGGTGTTCCCATTAAGCGAGAAGGTGAACCACCAAAAGGTGACGTTTAAGACACAGTATGGCCTTACATTAGCCGCAGACCTTTATACTCCGAAAGAAGTTAGAGAAGTTAAAGAAGTTAAAGAAGTTAAAGAAGTTAAAAAACTTCCTGCCATCGCTGTCGCTGGTCCTTTCGGAGCCGTGAAGGAGCAATGTAGCGGACTCTATGCGATGAAGATGGCAGAGCGTGGTTTTGTGGCACTGGCTTTCGACCCTTCCTATACAGGTGAGAGCAGCGGTGAACCGCGTCGTACGGCTTCGCCCGACATTAATACCGAGGACTTCATGGCTGCCGTTGATTTCCTGTCGAAGCAGGACAATGTGGATGCCGAACGGATTGGCATCATCGGCATCTGCGGCTGGGGTGGCATAGCACTTAATGCAGCCGCTGCCGACACACGTATCAAGGCAACTGTAGCCTCTACGATGTACGACATGACTCGCGTTAGCGGCAACGACTATAATGATGCCTTCGACGACGAGCAGTGGCGCCACAGAAACCGTGAGAGCCTTTCTAAGCAACGTCTCGCCGACCCCAATGCTATGGCTGGCGGTGTACTCGATACCGTGCCCCCACAGGCTCCCAACTTCGTGCACGACTACTACGACTACTACAAGACGCCACGCGGCTACCACAAGCGTTCCGGCAATTCCAACGACGGCTGGCGCGTCATCGGCACTCAGGCTTATGCTAACAGCCGTTTCCTCTACTACATCAACGAAATCCGCTCAGCCGTTCTCGTGATGCACGGTGCCGATGCCCACTCACGCTACTTTGGCGAGGCAGCCTATCAATATATGGTGGAAGGCCGTGCCGAGGGTTACAAGTTTGTGGGCGAGCCCAACCCCAACCCCGAGAACAAGCAGCTGCTCATCATTCCCGACGCCTCGCACTGCGACCTCTATGATGGAGGCTACGAGGAAAAGGCTGGTCAGGGGCAGCCCAAGAACATGATTCCTTGGGATACTTTAGCTGAGTTCTTCGCAAAGAACCTAAAATAACAATAAATGAACAAAGTCGAACGGGAAGTACGGCGCAGGTTGCTGATGGCCAACAGGACCTATCGCACTATGGGGTTCCTGACGCGCTACATGGACCGCTACTATCTGGATGCGCTTATTGGCATCATCCCCGGTTGGGGTGATGCCATAGCGTTGCTCTGCGTCGTGCCGTTCGTCTATTTCTCGTTGTGTGTCCTCAGGAGTATTCCGCTCACACTGGCAGTACTGAACAATGCCCTCCGCGACATGCTGATGGGCATGATACCTTTCTTTGTCGGTGATGTTATTGACTTCTTCCATCGCGCCAACATCCAAAACATGCAGATGATCCAGGGCTTCGTCGATGGAGACGAGGTCGTCATCAGACAGGTAAACCGACGAGCCTGGCAATCAGCCATTGTCCTGATTGTCCTCATTCTGCTCATCGTCCTGATGATATGGGCACTCATCACTTTCGGCAGCTACCTGTATTCTCTTGCTGCCTCTCTATTCTAAGCCTTTATCGCTTCACTTTCAGCTGGCTCTGGGCCTTTACCGTCTTGGGGGAACCGAAGGTAGGCCAGAGGTACTTTCCCATGCTGATGTGCTGAAGGATAGCCTTGCGCCCCTCCTTGTACCGGTTCAGATAGTAGGCGTGACACAGGTAGTAACGCTCGCCCGAGGGAGTAGTAACCAGTGTGCCGTGACCGCAACTCTGGATATCCTTGCTGTTGCCCGTCAGGATGGGATTGCCCGGGAACTTCTCCCAGGGCCCCGTAAACTTCTCGCTACGGGCAACGGAGACGGCATAGTCGCTCTGCGGCGTGCAGCAGTCGCGGATGGAATACAGCATATAGTAATACTTCCCCTCACGGAAGATACATTGTCCCTCCATACCCTGCCGCTCATCATCGCGCAGCAACATAAAAGGAGCGCCCTCCAGATGCATACCGTCCGAGCTGAGCCGTTGGGCCAGAATCTCTATAGGACGGTTGGTGGGGTCCAGTCCGTAAGCCTTCCAAGTGATATAGAGCTGACCGTCATCATTAAAGACAAAGGCATCTATGGCCTCGTTGGTAGTGCGGACAAAGGGCCCGTGATCCACGAAACGGCCTTCCGGTCCCTCGGCAGAAGCCAAACCGATACAGGACGTACCGTCGCTCTTCTGACGGGCTGTATAGTAACACATCACCTTGTTACCGATAACAAAGAACTCCGGAGCCCAGAAAGCGCCTTTTGTCCACTCAGGCCATTGGTCGAAGACATAGCCCGTCTTTTGCCAGGTCTTCAGGTCCTTGGACTGATAGCGCGCATAGGCCTGCGGATTATTACCCGACGTAGCTGCAGCATAGTAGGTATCCCCCACCCTGATTACCGTAGGGTCCGGTGCATCGGCATCGATAACAGGATTAGTAACTGTGAGGGAAGCTGTGCCGCATGCCGTCAGGAACAGGGACAGGAGAGTTGAGAGTTGAGAGTTGAGCATTGAAAATTGAAAGTTGAAAATTGAAAATTGAAAATTGAAAATTTCGGTTAGCGGTTAGCGAACTTTATCAAATTGAAAATTGAAAGTTGAAAATTGAAAGTTGAAAGTTTTCGTTTTGGTTTTCGTTTTCGTTTGGTTAGCGGTTAGAGGATAACTGGCGGGGCGTATGTCCGGTCAGTTTAACGAATGCCCGGCGGAATGTGGAGATGGAGGCGAAGCCGCTCTGCATGGCCACATAATCCAACGTGTATTCCGGGTGTTCTTTCAACATGGGAAGACTGACGCGCTCGATGCGCAACTGGTTGACGTAGTCATAGAAGGTCTGTCCGCGTACCTGACTCAGATAGTTGCTGATGTACGTGCGGTTAGTATTGAGTGCCAAAGCCAGGTCGGCAAGTGTCAGATCCTTGTTCAGATAGAGGCGCTGCTCTTCCATCACCTCCTCCAGTGTTCCCTCGGCAATAGGAGGTACCTCCTTCTTTCTTACAGGCTTCCTCTCCTCTTCTCTTTCTGTTATGATAGGACAGAAATCCCAGCTGTAGTGCAGCACCATCAGCCACAGCAGGACGGCAGATACATAGTAGACAATATCGCCCACTACTGTGGCATACAGCGAGGTAAAGAGCCATGCCAGCTGACTGATGACAGCGAAGACGAAGACGGGCTTCAGCCATGCCACATCGATGCTGTCGATATTGGAAAAGTTCTCACGCACATAGCGGATGCGCCGACGCACCTTTACCCACCCTATGATGACAATAGTCCAGGCATAGAACCATAGAAACACCGACTCGGCATAGATGACTTCCTGAACAGGCCATACCAGATATAATAAGGTAAAGACGGCAAAGGGTACCGACAGTATGCCGAGACGTCTGACCGTTGCCCATTCGGGCCATACGGCCTCGAAGACAAAGACGGTATAGGTTAGTGCCGACCAGGCATCTATGATGAAAATCCAGTTGAGCACCTCGGTGGTGTACATCCCGGGGAACGTGATAACGATATCCTTTAGGCACCATAGAGCCCAGACGGCCATAATCCATCCCAGCACATGCTGGAAGCGCGTACGTTGTTTACGCCAGAGGAGGATATGCAGGGAGAAGCCGGCAAAGAAGGCCGTCGAGATGCCTATCATAAATGCCGATATGTTCATATAGTCTTCCATCTCTGCAAAAGTACGTATTTCCC
>CADAWW010000096.1 GCA_902791675.1 uncultured Bacteroidales bacterium | reverse complement strand
GGCCTTCAGGTTCTCCTGGTTCTTGGGGTCGGAGAGGAACTGCTTGAAGTACTCTTCGCTATACTGGAAGTAGTCGGGGGTGAAGCCCCAGAAGTTCATGCTGCAGGGTGTATTGTCGGGGATGGAAACCCAATGGTCGTTCTCGTCGAGGTACTGAACCACTCCGTTGCGGCGCTCTATCTTGGTGCGCTCTACTACGCTGGTCAGGAAGTGTGTCTTCTCGTCGTTCTCGCAGATGCCGCGGCTTACGGTTCCGCTCTCGCTAAGAGTGTTGCTTACGCTGAAGCCTACCATGGCATACTTGCCCTTGCTGCCTTCGGGAAGGCTGGAGAGGAACTTGCCCATTACCATGAAGGCGTCGCGATCGTAGAAGTCGTCACAGTTCAGGACGGCAAAGGGTTCCTTTATCACGTCCTTGCCCATCAGTACGGCATGGTTGGTACCCCAGGGCTTCTGGCGGCCTTCGGGAACGGTGAATCCTTCGGGCAGTGCGTCGAGGCTCTGGAAGCAGAGTTCGCAGGGTACGTGTCCTTCGTACTTTGAGAGGATCTGTGTGCGGAACTGCTCTTCGAAATCCTTGCGGATTACCCATACAATCTTGCCGAATCCTGCCTGGATGGCATCGTAGATGCTGTAGTCCATGATACTCTGTCCTTGGGGACCTAATGTGTCTAACTGCTTTAGACCGCCATAGCGGCTACCCATTCCGGCAGCCAAAAGAAACAATGTGGGTTTCATGTTTAATGTGGTATGTTTGTTAATGTTTTTTTTGTTCAGTGTTGCAAAAGTACAATAATTTTATGAATCTTTGCTTCTTTTGCGCGAAAAATATTCCCAATGTTTGTATTTACGGCTTAGAAGGGATAGCCGATGGCGAACTGGTAGCCCAGGGATTTGCCGAAACTGGGCATGTTGTAGTAACCGGACTTGCCTGTGTCGTAGGGGGCGTGGATGCCTATTCCCAGGTCGAAGCGGATGACGAGGAAGTCCAGGTCGTACCTTAGTCCCACGCCTGTTCCCAAGGCTATGGTCTTGCCGAAGTCCGACATGTTTATCTTTCCGCCGGGCTGCTTGTCGTTCTCGCGCATCAGCCATACGTTACCGGCATCGATGAAGGCGGCTCCGTACAGGTTGGCGATAATGGGGAAGCGGTATTCTATGTTGGCCTCGAGCTTAAGGTCGCCGGTCTCGTCTATATAGGAGTAGGTGCTTCTGGCGGGATGGTACGAGCCGGGGCCTATGCTGCGGATGGAGAAGGCGCGGATACTGTTGGCGCCTCCGATGGAGAAGAGGTCGTTATAGGGTGCTGTGGTGGCGTTTCCGTAACTGTAGATGATGCCGGCAAAGAGGCGTGTGGCCAGGCAGGTGCGTGTGGTCAGGGGGAACTGGCGGGTGTACTGGACGGAGGCCTTGACGAACTGTGCGAAGGGTACGCCGAAGAGTTCCTTGCCCTGTTCGCTGAATCCTTTCCCGAAGATGGCGTAGATGCCGGATGTTACGTTGCCTGCCTCCTTAAGGTTTATCCTGAGGGTCTGCTGCTGGCGGTTCTTCTCTTTCTTCCAGGTGAAGGTGTATTCCATGCTGGGGATGAACTGGTCGCGCATGGATACGTACAGGGCGGGATTGGCCTGGATGATGGAGTCGAACTTGGCTGTACTGTTCAGCAGCAGGTCGTAGTTCAGGCTGAAGGGTGTGAATTCGTGCTTTATGTTTCTCTTTCGCTGCAGGGTGTAGGATACGGAGGCTCCCAGGGATACGCGGCTGAAATAGCTGGCGCGGTTTACCCAGCGTGCGTTCAGCTCGAAATTGGTGCTCGAGATGGACCTTCGCCAGAGTTTCTTTCCCAGCCCGAAGAACATAAGGCGGGGGTAGGTGAGCGATGCGGTGGCTCCGTACTCGTACGAGTTGACGAGCGAGCTCTTTTCCTCCATGTGAGCACCTGTCTGCCATTCGTAGGAACCCCATACGCTCAGTCCTAATGTCTCTGCTCCGCGGAAGGCGTTGCGCTTTCTCATGCTGAAACTTAATCCGGGGCCTACGTAGTTGTTGCTCTTGTTGGTGACCTTGCCCTCGAACTCGGCATCGTACGGCTTGTCAAGCATGGCCGATACTACAACGTCCAGTGTGTCGTTGCTGAGTGTGGTGTCCCGGGGCACGTAGTTCACGCGGACGGAGGAGAACACGTCCATATCGGTAAGTTTCTGCAGTGTGATGTCGTGATTGGCCTGCTTGTACAGCTCTCCTCTCCTGACAAAGAGGTTGGGCACTATGGCGCGCATTCTGAGGGGTGGCTTGGGCTTGGTATTACTGTAGGCATAGGTCTGCCCGCGGAAGGTGACGCTGTCTGTAAGCTGGTACTGGTTGTATTTGTAGATGTTGATGCGGGTGTTTCCCAGATAATAGGGATGCTTGGCCTGTGCCGGTGTCTCGGGCAGCGGTCCTACCTGTACCTGTACCTTCTGGGGAATCATCAGGGTGTCTGCCCTGAAGGCGATGTAGTTGGGGCGGTAGTAGAAGTATCCGTTGTTACGGAACTCTTTGGCGAGTCTGTTGCGTTCGGCATCCAGTTGGGGCACGCTGAAGGGTTCTCCCTGCTTCAGAAGGCGCTGGTGCATGGTGGCCGTGATGATGCTGTCGGCCTGGGGGTAGAAGGGCATGTACTTTACGGTGTCCAGGTGGAACAGCGGTCCGGGTGTTACATGATAGGATATCTTTGCCTTCCTGGGGTTGGGAAGGGGGATGGCGTCGTACGTTACCTTGTTGCGGAAGTAGCCGTAGTTCCTTAGGGCATTATGGGCCACGGCGCTTCTTACCTTGGGGTTCACACTGCTTATGTATACGGGTGTGGCGGCAAAGTGGTTCATCATCCAGCGTCCGAACTTGCTGTTGCTGTTGACGTATCTGTTGTATATCCATAGCCTGACGGGGAAGGGGTGTGTATAGTAGCTGCTTCCCATGATGGCGCCGTTGGGCGAGTAGGCCAGGGCTGCCTTGATTTCCTCCTTGGCAGTTTCATAGTGTGCGGCATCTGCCTTGTCTGTTTTCTTCAGGCTGTCCTTTACGGCTTCCGGATTACTCTCCCCGGCATTCAGCACACTGGCGTCTCCCGAGAGCAGTCCTTCTACGGTGCTGTAGGCATCGGCAATGGCTGTAATGACGCCTTGCTCCTGCTGAGGCTTCCGCTTGAGCTGTGCATCGTAGTCCAGCTTCTTGATGCCTCGGTACAATACCTCATCCTCTGGCAGGTTTTTTGTTGTATAACATGCTGTCAGTAAGAATGATACGGATATGAATATAAAGAGTTTTCTCATTTCTTCTTTTCTTTCTTCTTGTTGCGGAAGATAAACAGGTCACGCAGATGCTCTGCGCGTTTTCTGAGCAACAAGCCGGCTCCCATTTCTGTAATTTCGCCTTCCAGTAACGACTCGTAGTTCCTGTCGTAGAACAGGCGCACGTAACGGGATGAGTTCTTGTCCAGGCGGTATTCCATCGACACGTTGTCGATGATTGTCTGTCCTGTATTTACGGCATTCTTTCCTGTGCTTATCTTTCCGCCAATGATTATGCTGACTCTGTTGCCCCAGAAGCGTTTTCTGAAGCTGAAGCTGTAATCGGTGGTCTGTTCTCCTCCCTGGTGGGTGTTGTTCTCGATGCCGAAGTTCAGGTCGACGGTGTTGCTCAGCGCCTGTCCTGCCAGGTTATTGATAGCTCCCTGCAGGTAGGCATTCATGGTGTTGGAGGCATCGAATCCGCCTTGCATCTCGCTGTTGTCGTTCAGGTACATGCCTGTTACCAGCATGGTAATGGCAATACGTCCGCGCTCTTCCTCCGACATGGCCGTCAGCTCGTTCTGTACTGTTATATCCTCGGGGGCGTCGAGGGTGAACTTCAGTCCCATATCCTCCAGTGTCTGGGTTATCTTCAGTCCTACGTCGAAGGCTACGTTCTTAGGTACGCCGTTCTCGGTGACGCTGGACTTTACACGTTCGCTGGCTGCAATGTTCAGTCGCGGATTCATGATGTCTCCCACAAACTCCACATAGCTTCCTCCGGCTATCTTGAAGTCGTTCAGCGGAATGGCCATCAGCGAGTAGCGCATGGTTCCTTCGTCTATGGTATAGCGGCCGTACATCTGCAGCTCGTTCTGCAGGTCGTATGTCATATTGATGTTGCCGCCTCCCTGCAGCTCTATGCGGTCGCGTCCGTCGTCGCTCAGCAGGCAGAGAACCTTGACGGTGGGATCGATGGTAATGTTCATCTGTACGTCCAGGTGCTGGTTAGCCGTTACCAGTGGCTCTGTGCTAAGTGTGTCTGTAAAGTCGCAGAATGTTACCAGGTCTGACAGCTGGTCTTCTACCGTAATGGGCGAGTCTTTAAGGACGTAGGTTACGTCTGTGTTACCCAGTACGGTGAGGGCTCCGCGTATCCTTAGGTCATCCAGCGTTCCACGGATTCTGCTGTTGGCATCCACGAAGACTTTGCCGTAGGCCAGCGCGTCGCGGGTCTTCGGGGCGTTTATCAGCTGGTAGTTCCTGGCACTCATATCCAGGTTAAGCTGTATCTTATCCAGATTGCTGAAGTCTATGCTTCCGTCCAGGGTCAGCGGGTTGTTTCCTACGGCATAGGCCTTTATCTGCTGAAGGTCGATATGGCTTTGGTTTATGTATAGCGTATCGTTGGGGAAACGCAGGTTTATGTTGTATGCCTCGGCCTTCATGTGAAGCGAGTCGGTGGTTATAATACCCGTGAGAAGGGGATTGCCGACAGGTCCCTTTACTTCCAGGTCTCCAAGGGCATAGCCTGACATCCGGATTGTTCCGGGCGGCATAAAGGCGTCTGCCAGACTGAAGGGGAGCCTGCTCAGTTCTGCCGTGGCATCTATCTGCCCTTCTTTGTCCTTCTCCCAGTACTTACCGCTAAGGAGTGCTATCTCGCGCTGATTCTGAGATACGATTCCGTCGACGTAATGACTGCCGTCGGCATTAGGCAGGTAAATAAGGTTCAGACCTATGTCTCCCATGCCTGTGCCCTCGTACTTCATGCCTTTAACGGTCATGTCTGTAGAGATGGTGATGGTACTGTCTGCCTGCATGTAATGAAGGTCGCCGTGCAGGAATCCTTCTATCATGGGCATGAAGGGCATGACGGACGAGAGCTCGCCCAGATTCAGCCTGTTTACGCTAAGCGAAACATCTTGAAGCGCTACTTTGTTGTCTGTGGAGTAGAGTTTAAGTCCGGTTCCGTCGTCGGCAAGAAGGTCCAGCAGTGCCTTTACCTTATTACCTTTTATCAGCCTGATGTAATTGTCCTCGTTCAGCTTGAAGTTCCTGTAGGCAATAATGGGGTTCAGGGGCTTGAAGTGAACATTCAGCGCCTCGGGCGTTACATCGGCCTGCATACCTAGGTCTATGCCTTTCTTCCCCTTGGCATCGAGGAATATCAGATGGGCACCGGCTCCATTGGAGGTTAGGTTGGCATCTATGGTACTCTCGAAGCTTACCACTTTGTTCTTCGGCCCGTTCTTGATCATGGTGTGCATGCTTAATCCCTCTTCCTGCTGCCTGATATTGCATGTGATAGTGTCAAGCAGGATAGCTCCGGTGTTCAGATGATGCATATACCCTTTACCGTTCAGTCCGTTCTCGGGGTTGCTGGAAAGGTCTAGATTCAGTTCTTTGTATTGGTAGCCTGCCACATGGTTCAGGATGTTGAAGATGGGGTTTTTCTGCCCGCTGTGCAGATGCAGGTCGGCATAGGGAAGTAGTGTGCGCAGGGTATCCTGGTTTATGCGCAAACTGTCCAGTTCTCTGCTAAGTTCGGTCATGAAGTTGTTGCTTCTGGCCAGGAGTGAATCCAGTCCCTGCGGAGATTCCATTCTGAATTCCAGGTCTCCGGCATCGGCTTTGGTATTGATGCTGGTAGGCGTAAGATGTAGTGTAAGCGCCAGATCTTCGGGGTGGAATACAGTATCGTTTACCGTCATCTCCAATGCCTGTATGCTACCCGTCAGGTTGTGTGTCTGCTCGAAATCCGAATCGCCCTCAACGTGCATCACCATACTGGCACTTACCTTCTTTTTAGCCAATCCTAAGGCGTAGAGGTTTATCTTGTTAAGATCCAGGTAGAAGTTCGATGCCTTCAGTTTCCTTTCCTTGATACTTGCTTCGGCACATGCCTGCAGACATAGCAGGTCGTTGTTGCTGTTCATCTCCAGCCTGCCTTCTCCGCCCTTCAGTTTACTGAGAACCTGTACGCTGTCCATATCCCAGCCGGCATATCTAAGGTGTTCAATATCTGCTTTGGCTTCGAATCGGGTAGTTGCGGAAAGCGGGTCGGTGCCTACGCCCTGAATGTTCGCTTTGGCTGTCAGGTTGTAGATGCTGTCGTGAGGCAGGAAATCATGAATCTGAAGGTTATTGATGCGCATTTTTGCGGTGTATGACATCCGGCCCAGGTCGATGTCTCCATTTAGGTGGACATTTCCTCTTCCTTCCTGCAGCAAGGCGTCTGCCAATAGCTTCTTGCTGTCTGTCAACTTGGTGTCGGCATGCAGAATCATGGGTGGCAGGTTAACATCCCGGAGGCCCAGGTATTGTTTCAGGAAGTTCAGATTCATGGTCTTAACATCCCACTTCAGATCAGCTCCCAGATGCAGACTGTCTGTCAGGTTGGTCGCATTTCCGTTGGTACGGATATCTATAACAGAAGGCATTGATATCCTACTGTCTGCAATGTTCATGCTATCTGTATTGCCGTATGCCGTGATATCAATTTCCAAAGGTAGTTCAGGATAAACACGTCTTAATTCGGCGGGAAGGTAATTGCCTGCCAGGGCCAGAATATCCTCATGCCCAAAACTGGCCTTCAATGCGGTTGAAAGTTCTCTTCTTGGTCGGGAGGACTGCGGTCCGAGGGCTTTCCAATAGATATCGGCATCTCCACTCGCATGGCTGTGCATGGTGGCCAGCTTAAGACCTTTCATCTTCAGGCTTGTGCTGTCCATGACTATATTTGCCTGTAATGTGTCAATGTTCATGCCGCATTGCTCCTTCAGCCTTAGCTGTTTGAGATTTACTGCCAGATAGTTATCCTGCTGTTTATAGATGGCATTCTCGATGTCTGTGCTGAAATCGTATAGAGCTACGTGTGAGGGGTCGAGTCCGTCTTTCATTCTGGGTTGGTAGGGTAGGTCGTAATGCAAAGAATCGGCCAGAATCTTTAGCTTCTTTACCCTGTAGTTACCCTTCTCCAAGTCTATATCGCCGCTTTCAAGGAGTGCTTCTCTGAGTCCTGTTTGCAGAATCATGCTGTCGTAAGGCATGTGAAGCATAAGCCTACTGTCCTTAATAGCCACTTTCTCGATGTCAAATCCCCATGTTACGGGGCTGCTTTCTGTGGTATCTGTAACAGTCGTGTCTATTAGGGCTATGTCCAGGTTGCATCCGTCTATGGTAGCTCCGTTCAGAATGATGCTGCTGTGACGAAGATCCACATTGTCTGCCTTTAGATTAAAGTCTTTAAGTTTTCCTTTCAGTCTTAGGGTGGCAATCAGATTCCTGGTGTCTACATTCCCGTTTTGCAGCTTAACAGCTTCAATGCCTACTTTTAGGGACAGAATGCGCCACATGTTCAGGTCCACCACAGCATCCTCTACATTCAGCACTTCTTTCCCATGGTCGCTGATGTTAAGGTTGTGTAAATCTAAGTCCAGTAGGAAAGAAACGGTGGCCTTGTCCATTGTTATGTCCAGTCCGCTCTGTTCACTTGCGTATTCACTTATTTCCCTTACTATCCAACGTTGTACGGGTGGAATATAAAAGACCGCCATCAGTATTACAATCAGCAATACTGGTGTAAGAATGATGGCGCAGGCCCATTTTAGTGCACGTTTCATAAGGGAATACCTCGATATTTAATACAAAGGTAATAAAAAAGAGGTATACGTAAGGCTCTTCTTGTTATATTTTTTCTGTTTTTACAGAAAAGATAACATTTTCTAACGAATGGAAAGCTGTCAATCCTTTCCAAAAGCCTGCCAAAGAGTATCTTTTGGAACGGGAGCCGTAAAGCTTAACAGTTCGTGTGTTGCCGTCGGGATTGCTACGTGGAGCACCATACTTCAAGTCTCCCTTTATGGGACAACCCATCTTAGCCAGTTGGCATCTGATCTGGTGATGCCTGCCTGTATGCAGTTGTATTTCCAGAAGGAAGTATCGCTCGCTTGCGGCTATAAGTTGGTAGTCCAGTACAGCTTTCTTTGAGTTGGGTACCTCTCGGTCGTAAGCTTTGGCTGTATTGCTTTTCTCGTTGCGTGTCAGCCAATGCGTTAGTGTGCCGCTTTCCTTTGGCGGTTTATTGCCCACAATGGCCCAATACGTTTTCTTTACCTTTTCGTGCTCGGTAAAGAGCTTGTTCAGGCGGGGAAGGGCTTTGCTGGTTTTGGCAAAGAGTACTACGCCGGTTACTGGTCTGTCCAAACGGTGCACAACGCCCAGATAGACATTCCCCGGCTTGTTGTATTTCTCCTTCAGGTAAGCCTTCAGAATATCAGAGAGGGGAACATCGCCAGTCTTGTCTCCCTGCACGATTTCCCCGCTCCGTTTATTTACAACAATAATATGATTATCTTCGTAGAGTACGTTCAATGTTCAATGAACTACATATTCATACCGCCGTCAACCTGAATAACCTGACCGCTTACATAGCTGGAAAGGTCACTAGCCAGATACAACGCA
>CADAWW010000095.1 GCA_902791675.1 uncultured Bacteroidales bacterium | reverse complement strand
TGACGGGAAAAATGAGCATTCTGTATCGCTGAACATCAGGGTTTAACATATACCTTATGGAATTTGCCTGCGGTATCACTAACAATGTTTAACCCCTTCTGCTTATTGCTGCGTTCCAGACCATCCGTTGAGTAGATTTTCACGCCTTGAGCAGGGGTAAATGAAAAAGAAGAAGCTGGGTTGATACCAGTAGTCAGATACGTATCGCGGGCCACACGAAGTGCTTGAATAGCATCTTGCAATGCCGTAAGCTTAGCCTTGGTGATGTTTCTGGCTGCTATATTTTCCCTAACCTCATCAATAAGTCCCTCCAGCAAATCAGCTTCAGCAGAAATTTCAGGAACATAGCGTAAACTCTCCGCCGATGGCGTATTCTGGAAAAGACGAAATTCGGAGCAAGAAAACTGAGGAGCACCATTCCGAAGCGTGTAACCGGGAGTGCGCATTACATTGAACCGCAAATATTTATAATTAGGTTTCCGAAGAAAAATATTACTACTGGTATAAGCCTTGAGGGCATCACCACCAAAATCAGTAAACTCCGTAATGTAATCCCAGTTGATTCCGTCTTCGCTGGCAGTCACCATCACATCCTGCATACGGTCCTGTATCCCCTCAGTGGCATCATAACGGGGATTATACTGGAACCTGCAGCTCAACAATTCTCTGTTTAACTCCACTTGAATAAAGTGAGGCTGGTTAGGAGGCATATTGTCCAAGGTCTGGTAATATGTACTCGTTTTGTTATCAACAACATAGGTAACAGGACAAGATGACATAGCTCCATCGCATGAAAGGAATCTCGACGCGGCCAGGTTTACCCGTCCTTCCGTATAGGTATATAGGCTATCGAGCAAACCGTAAGCCTCCATGATGGAAGCACGGGCATTGTCTTCGTTAGAAAGAGACCAATAAAGGTCGGCCCATACGGGATGGTGGTCGCTCATACGATAGCCATCGTCAGTATAGCTATTGCCCCACTCAAAAGTGGTACACGAAACCTTGGATGTGGCATAAATATAGTCGATGCAATTATCATCGGAACCACTGCAAAGGTTCTTGTACGTACGACACTTAAAACGCATATCGTTCAAAACCAACTTATAATTTTTGATGTAATTGTAATTGGTCTCTTCTGTACGTTTCATATTCATATCGCCCGTCAGCAGATGGGGGAACGTCTGTGTGGTAAATCCTGCACCATAATATTTCTCGCTTAACTCCAACATGTGCGGTTTCATGTACTTTATCTGGGCCTCTTTGACTTCTTCATTCTCATACGAAAGATGGGTGTTGGTATAAAGGAACCGAGCTCCCGTCTGCTTGTCAACCAGCACAGCCCAAGTAGCAATACGGTTGTGACCGGCACCTTCCACACGTGAGACCTTTTCCGGCGTATCGGTTAACCAGTAGTTGCCTGAAGCTTCCACGAAGAAGCGTTCTGTCTTATAGATGATAGGAGTATATTCTCCTTTTTCTGCCGTATTGTCACGCCCATGCCCCACCATAGCGTAGCCAGGCATACGGTGGAGCAAATCAATAAGCTCGTTGCGCACGGGTTCCTGCCAGCCCATGATATCCGGGCTGATGCGGTTTACGTATTCTGCCAAGTGAATGGCACGTTGCTCCCACGTATTTGTAGCAGTATTAATATTGCCATAGGGGATGTTGTAGGTCATGATACGAATCTTCTCCGTGCCTGCCGCATCCATATAAAGCACGTATACTGCCAGCAACACTGGCAGTATACATCTTAGGAAACTATATCCCTTCATCTGTTTCTACTTGATACTTATCTTCCTTCCTTCAATAATATAAATACCCTTCTGAGCACGACTCACACGCTGACCATTCAAGTTATAGATGGTACCCTGCAGGCCGTTACCCGTCTTATCGTCTTCCTTCAACTCTGCAATACCATCTTCTGGATCGTTGAAATAGTCGCCGCCATCGTTCTTGTAAACAATACTATGAGAACGGTCAAAGACAGGATGCAAATCAGAACCGATATTCTGGAACCACATAATATAATCCTGGGGCTCATTCAGTTTGAAGCAAACCTCACCATTCTCGAATGCATCCTGCGGCATGGTGTAAGCACCAGTCTTCTCGTTAGTACCATTGTTGCTATAATTATTAATGAAGGTAGCACCACCGCGACGGCAGAAGAGGTTGTCGGCATTATCGTTACCCGTAATTGGGGCAATAGACCAACAGTTACTAACCTTAGCGCCAACATTACCCAGCCATCCGCATATCTGAGCAGAGTTCTTACCACTGCCTGAAGAAATAGCTCCCGTACTGTAACAATTGTTGATATATGCAATACTACCGTTGTTGGCATTACCCATTATACCTGCAGCTGCCTGATAGGTAGCCGTTACGGTACCCTCGTTACCCAGATTGTCCAGATATACAGCACCACCCTTGGAAGAGCGTCCAATCAGACCCACACGGTCATAACCCGTGATGGAACAAGTCTCGTCAAGTATCAGGTTTCTGATGCATGCGCCAGTTGTGATATTTCCAAACAAACCAACGCCGATAGCCTTAACAGTTCCTTCGAGTGTTCCGTCGATGACCAAATTGTAAATTCGGTGTCCCTGACCATCGAAAGTACCACTATAGAGAATCTGATCATCTTTGTTGGCTGCGGGATCTGCCTCGTTGTATCCAATAGGCGTGAAATCAATGCCATCCATATCAAGGTCGTTCAGCAAAGTACCACTTATACCCGTATCACCATCATTAACAAGCATTGCAAATAAGCTAAGGTGCTGGGGAGTAGAAATCTGGAAGACTCCGTTCTTAACTGGAGGATAGAATGCGATGTTAGACATACGCTCTATGTATGCACGAGCCTCCTCGATGGACATAGAACCAGCTACATAAGCCTGTGCTACAGCATCGCAAAGCTCCAATGTTGCGTCATAAGTATCCTCGTCGACGAGACCTTTCTCCCACATCTTTGTAACAGCTATAAGAAGGTTATCTTGCATACTGAAGGCTTCTGTATATACAAGACGACATTCATAAATTTGCTTGAACAGATCAGAGAACCTGCCTATGAGAGCCATCTTCTCAGCAACACCCTCGGCATTCTGAGCATCTTCTACAGCTTCTGACAATGCCTCTTGCAAAGCAGCAGAGAAATTGGGGAACTTTGCATAATCAAGGTCATAGCTTGGAACAAAATTGTTAATGGTCTCAGCACGTGATACATAACCATTCAAAGCTGTAGCAAGCTTGTCCTGATATTCCTCATTCACTTCATCCGAACTGCCTAAGTAGAATAAACGGAAATTGCCAAAGCCCATCCAGTCCTTTTCTAATCCTGTGCCCGGATTGGCCACACCTACAGTCAGCGTGCCATCCTTTACCTCCACTGCAGTATAGTTAACATATCGGCCAGCGCTGAATGCATAAGAACATCCTAAAGGACCCTTAGGAACCCAACCCTCAATCTCGCCATATACATATTGATAATCCTTATAGTCACCTGTGAGTAAGCAATTAACACCATCCTCGGCATCCTCAACAGAAACCACATCTTCTCCCTCTGCCATAGCGAAATTGATATTGTCGTTCAACGAGATTGTACCAGCATACAATGTGCTTGTAATGGTAGCATTTGCACGGAAGGCTGCATTGGCCTGTAACAGATAGATACCATTCTTCAAACCAGTAAGTGTCTGTGTGAACTTGAAAGTATTGTTCCAACCCTCAACTGCAGGCATCAGTTCCTTGTTGCTTGCATAGTTCATATTGATTGTACTCTCTACATCCCACCCTTTATCGTCAGCCGCGAAGGTAGGATTAGTAAGCAGGTTTGTGATTTCCGTATTGGCAGGATAGTCGGCAGCAATGGCAGCTGTAAGCAACTCATTTACATAAGCTGTCTCAGCAGCAATCTCCTCGTCGCTCAGAAGGTGAGTCTCCATTATGTATTTGTATCCTCCATTTCGGAAGGTCTCGTTGGGTGCTTCCTCCGATGTTAGGTAAGAGATCAGGAAATCACGTTCTGGACAAGAGAAATCGTTTTCCTCGAGATATTTCAAGGCATATTGGCAAGCTGCGTCGTATGCCGCATAAGCCTTGATAGAGGCCTCTACGCCATCCTTTGTAACCTGCAATCCTTTATAAGCTTTCAGGAAATCATTCAGATTGTCAATCTCAGTCAATCCCTCCACTTGCTCATTATAGCTATTCAGCAAAGTCTGATATGCAACCACATCCTTAACTTCTTCCTTCAGGACATTCACTTCATAGTCACGGAAGATATTGTACGTGTTGTCGTCATGTACATCAGCATAGCAGTCTTCTCCACATGAATATACAAGACCACGGGTACTATCCCATCCTGGGAATCTATCCTCACCTATCTGTTGATACCAACTGGGAGAAAGGAACGATTGTCCATTCAGCTTCCACGTAAGGGAACCGCTGCCAATCTCTTCCTCTTCAATCTTTGTCCACTGTTCTCCCTTTACACTATAACAGTTTGACATTGTGTTAGTACCTGATAAACGAACTACATCCTTACCTTCCTGATAGCCTTCCACCTCTGCTGCTACCCAACAGTTATTGATGCTGGTCTTGGAAGAACCTGCCCAGCCGGAAAGGGCTGCACTTTCTGTAGCACCGATAACGCTACCAGTAACATAACAGTTGTTGAATGTATATTGCGATTTGCTTCCGTGGTTGCAACCAATCAGACCTCCGGCATTCTTACCTAAAGTGAACACGCTTCCTTCCATTCCTACATTATTGAAGGTAATGGGGCCTTCCTGATTAAAGTCGCTACTACCAACTATGCCGACACTGTTTTCTGTGGCCTTGATAGAACAAGATTCGTCCAAAATCAAGTTCTGCAATACCATACCCGAAGCAGCAAAGCCAATCAAACCCTTGTCGCTGCCTTCGACATCAAGAACAAATTCACTGATCTTATGACCCTGACCATCAAAAGTTCCAGCATATCCTTTTCCGCTAACTTTACCGATAGGTTCAAAACGATCCATATAGTCAGACATATTAATATCATCAGTCAGACGGGCATTGGCACTTGTGGCCCCATTGTTCACCAATGCAGAGAACCAGAGCACATCACCACCGTCTGCCAATTCATAAGCGCCGCCAACGGGTGTCTTGTATGTGGCATCGAAGAGATTACAATTGATACAGAAACCATGATCGAATACATGATCAGGAATTACACTCTCCTGAGTATTGGAATAAGTAAGCGTACCGGCGAGTGGTGTGCCGTCGCAATTCAAAGCTCCGTTTCCATATACACGTTTATGGTCGTTCCAGGGAAGAGGTATTGCATCTTCACCCAGTGTCTGATACCACATAATCTTATCTTCCTCTTGCAAGCCGTTTAACTTATAACAAAGTTCTCCGCTCTCCTTCATCTCATCCGTGTATTCAAGAAGCGTAACACCGCCTGGCAGAGGTTCCACCGTTGAGTAGCAGTTGGATACAACAGGTGCTGTACCGTTACGGAAGAACTTGCAACCGGCAGGAACCTCGGCAATAGACCAACAGTCGGATATCTTAGCAGAAGCTACGTTTGTCCATCCGGAAATCTGACCTACGTCCTTAGCGGCACAGATAGCACCTGTGGTGAAACATCTGGTCATATTGGTAATGGCACCACCATTAGAGTTGCCGATAATACCTCCGGCAGCACTGCTATCACTGCCAGATCCATTATTGGTCACATTACAAAGTACACCGATATTGACAAGATCCTGGATTCCTGCACTGACACTATGGCCTATCAGACCACCAGTGTAAACCGTACTGGTTACTGAACAACTGGCATCAATAATAAGGTCGTTGGCAGAGAAGTTAACCACAGTTCCAAACAAACCGCCTGGTACGCCCTCCACTTCAACAATCATATTACTAATTGTATGCCTGCCGCCATCCAGCGTACCAGAGAATGGGTGGTTATCGTCACCTATAGGTTGCCAGTTTTCGCCAGCCAAGTCTATGTCAGCGGTCAAACGCATCTTCAGGTTATTCATCTCGCCCGAATTAACTTTTTCGGCAATCCATCTGAATGCCTTGGCAGTTCCGATTAAATAATAACCGTCTTCATCCTGGTTCAGGGCACCGCAAACTACACAGAATCCGTCTTCGCCTATCTGGTGAGGATCCTGTATAAAGCCAGAATCGGTATTGCTGTAGCCAACACCCTCTGCATCAGTGCCATCGCATTTCTTGTGACCTACAAGATATACCACATCCTCACCCTCAAGTGTAGGCTGTTCATCCTTACCCAAGGTCTGATACCATACAGGGTTGGCAGGATTACATGCATTCAGATAATAACAAGCCTCACCTGTTGATAAGGCTTCGTCTGGCAATTTGATAACCTTCAATGCATCGTCATCTACGGAATTTGCACCTCCCGTTCCCTTGGCATTCTCCAAGTTACAAACAGAGGCCAGCCATACGTTTCCGCCAAACTTGTCTTTATTCGTGTTTGTATTTATAGATCCCACAACAGCATTAACGCCTTTGAAGTCTTCCAGCCCGGAGGCCTCTACAGAACCTGTAACCAGACAGTTCCATACACCTTGGAAGGTACCATGATTCACATAACCCAGAATACCGGCAATGTTGCCGTTAACGGAAGTTTTAATCTTACCTGACATTACACAAGCCGTAATCCTTCCGTAATTGGCATAACCTACAATACCTGCCTTACTGTCTGCACCATTCTCTCGGATAGTATATGTACCGGCATACTCACATTTATAAACCTCACCGCCACGCAACGAACCTACAATACCACCTCCATGACCTTTTGTTTTCTCAGAAAGAATATTCAGTTTACTTAGAATACCCGACACATTAGTAGAATTGCAGGCATAGCCAATGGTTCCGCAATTTCCCTTCTCATCCACCAACTCACCAGCAATGCTGAAATCCTTGATGGTTGCTCCCACAACAAAGCCGAACAAACCCTCCCCTGCAGCTACGGAAGTATAATTAAAGCCTGTGATAGCATGATGTTGACCGTCGAAAGTACCAACGTAAGGAGCTTCCCTGACACCAATGGGAACCCATTCTATACCAGTAAGATCTATGTCGTTCATCAATTTGCCGTTCAGTGTAGATTCACCTGCATATACACGCTGGGCAAACTGTAACAACTGGGCCGGTGTACTGATTTCCATCGTGAGGGCAGCATCGCCCGTCTGAATGGGCAGCGGGCAATCTGGTCCCTGAACCCAGTCGGTAGAGTTCGGTAACATTGCCAACACCTCGCCATTCTTCATCTGCTCGGCTGTCACCTGTGTGGCACCGTCGCTAACAGCATCTACCTTATTAATATAAAAGCAATTCTTCAATGTATATTTACTCGGATTTCGGGCGAAAGTGTTAGAACCTGCATAATTCTCTTCTTTCAGATTAATCTCAGCAATGGTAATACAGTTGATTAATGTGGCATCAGAACCTGCCCAACCCAGAATACCTGCACAGTTCTTGCAGGTCTCGCTGGTAATCGTAGCTGCACTGACGCAGTTTACGAACACGCAGAATGCATTGTCGCTGGTAAGGTGACCTACAAGACCACCGTTAGTACCATCGCCAGAAACGGTACTTACGATATTTACCTTGGAAACACAATTCAGGAACAGAGAATTGGCCTGTCCCACAATACCTCCAGCAAACTTAGCACTGGTGGTAATAGTGCCATCCACAGTAAGATTCTTAATTACCGAAGGCTGACCTGTACCATAGAACAAACCTGCCTCGTTTTCTGCACGTTCCTGATTGAGCGTGATAGTGTGACCCTTTCCATCCAGGATTCCGCGAAACAGTTTTGTACCACCCAAAGGCTGCCCGCTGTAGGAAATGTCGGCGGTCAACTCAGCACGCAAGTAATAAATTTCCTGCTCCACAAGTTGGCCAAAAGCCACCAAATCCTCCTCTGAGCCAATCTGATAAACGTCACCTACTTGATTAAGTGACCTGGCATTGGTACTGAACAAACACATCAGTGCCAATAGCAAAAATGAGTAACAGTTTTTCATAACAATATTTTTTATAACACTAGATTCATTCGCATGACGTCGTTTTTTTCTCATCGCTGCCACAAAGATATAAGAAAATCCCGAAACGGAGAAACCAATTTCGGGATTATTTTTTCTGTTTAGATAAAAATCTGTGCTAAAACTGCTCAAGGTATGCAATTCTGCTTTCTGTACTGGGGTGTGTACTGAACAGATTACTCATAAATGAGGTGAAACTGCTCTTAAAGGCAAGCGGGCG
>CADAWW010000094.1 GCA_902791675.1 uncultured Bacteroidales bacterium | reverse complement strand
GCCAGGGAAGGTTATACTTTCTCTGGTTGGCAAGATGTTCCTGAGTCGTTGACGATGCCTGCTCACGATGTGACCATTACGGGTACCTTTACCCTCATTAATAAGTATAAACTGACTTATATCTTAGACGGTGTAGAATATGCTACAGAAGAATTAGAAGCAGATGAACCGATTACTCCTAAGGCAGCTCCCACGAAGGACGGCCGTAAGTTCTCTGGCTGGAAAGGTCTTCCAGAGTCGTTGACGATGCCTGCAGAAGATGTAACGGTGACAGGAGCCTTTGCGTACAAGCTGACTTATATGCTCGACGGTGAGGTATATAAGGAGGATCCTGAGGTTTATTACGGTACAGCAATCACTAAAGAGGCAGATCCAGACGCAAGGGAAGGCTATACTTTCTCTGGCTGGCAGGGCTTCCCAGAAACGAATACGATGCCTGCCGAAGATGTGGAGGTTACAGGTACCTTTACCCTCAATCAGGATGAACTGAAATTCTCTGTTGATGGTATTTATTATATAATAGGTGAAGATAATACCGTATCTGTTACATCAAGAGAAGGAAAATATTATGGTAATGTAGTGATTCCGAGTGAGGTAAGCAATAAGGAAATAACCTATAGCGTGACCGGTATAGGGGAGAGTGCCTTTGAAGGTTGCAATGAGATGACTTCTGTAACTATCCCCAGCAGCGTAACGAAGATAGAAAAGAATGCTTTCAAGGGCTGCAGCGGGCTGACTACTATCAATTCTGAGATAACTTCACCGTTTACAATATCTTCCAATGTCTTTGACACCTCCACAAAAAATAATGTGCCCTTGTATGTCCCCTTAGGCAGCAAGTCAGCCTATCTGTCTACATCGGGTTGGAAGGCATTTAAGAAGATCATTGAGCGTGGTGGCGTAGGTTACGAGTTCGAGGCTGGTGGCTTTAACTACAGAGTCGGTGAGAACAATACCGTTTCTGTGATTGCGAAGACTCCTGTCTACTCTGGTAAGGTGGTGATACCGGATGAGGTGAGCAACCTGGGAATGACCTATAGCGTGACAGGTATCGGAGAAGGTGCCTTTAGTGGTTGCAGTAAAATGACTTCTGTGACCATCCCTAGCAGTATGACGAAGGTAGAAAAGGATGCCTTCAAGGATTGCAGCGGCTTGAAGTCTGTTTATATAACTGATCTTGCAGCATGGTGCAATATTGATTTTGTAGAAGGCTCTGAGGGCACTGTTCATTACAGCAGTAATCCTTTGAATTACGCCCATCGCCTTTATCTGAATGGTTCAGTAATCAAATCATTGGATATTCCACAGGGTGTTAAGACAATCAAGTATGCTGTATTTGAAGGTCTCAACAGTGTAACCTCTGTGACGATTCCCAGCAGTGTGACGCTGATTGGAAGGAATGCCTTCCGTGGATGTAGCGGCTTTACCTCGTTGACAATCCCCAAGAGTGTGACGTCTATTGGCACCTATGCCTTTTGGGAGTGCAGCGGTCTGACCGACATAGAGTCTGAGATAACATCGCCCTTTAAAATCACGAATGTTTTTGAGTCATCTATTACCAATAGTGTGACATTGTATGTCCCCTTAGGAACTAAGTCTTCTTATCAGTCTACATCGGGTTGGAAGGCGTTCAAGAATATTGTAGAGCGTGGTGGTATAGGTTTTGATTTCGAGGTTGATGGCTTCAACTACAGGGTAGGCGAGAACAATACTGCTACCGTGATTGCGAAGACCCCAGCCTACTCTGGTAAGATTGTGATTCCGAATAAGGTAAGCTATCAGGGAACGACTTATAGCGTGACTGGTATTGGGGAGAGTGCGTTCTCAGGTTGCAGTAAAATGACCTCAGTGACCATCCCCAGCAGTGTGACGAAGGTAGAAAAGGATGCCTTCAAGGATTGCAGCGGCTTGAAGTCTGTTTATATAACCGATCTGGCAGCATGGTGTAATATTGATTTTGTAGAAGGTTCAGGTAGTGGCGTTCCTTACAGCAGTAATCCTTTGAATTATGCCCACCACCTTTATCTCAATGGTTCAGAAATCAAATCATTGGATATTCCTCAAGGTGTTAAGACCATTAAGTATGCTGTATTTGAAGGTCTCAGCAGTGTGACGTCGGTAACTATTCCCAACAGTGTGACTCTGATTGGACGGAATGCCTTCCGTGGATGTAGCGGCTTTGCCTCGTTGATGATTCCCAAGAGTGTGACTTCTATTGGTACCTATGCCTTCTGGGAGTGTAGTGGTTTGTCTAACATTGAATCTGAGATAACATCACCTTTTAAAATCACGAATGTTTTTGAGTCCTATATTACAAATAGTGTGACATTGTATGTTCCATTAGGTACTAGATCAGCCTATCAGTCCACCTCTGGATGGAGTGCATTCAAGAAAATTGTAGAGCGTGGTGGCGTTGATTTTGAGTTCGAGGTTGATGGTATCAGATATCGAGTTCGCGAGAACAGTACTGTTTATGTAATTGCGAAAGCCCCAATTTACTCTGGTAGGGTTGTGATTCCGAATAATGTTAGCAATCTTGGCATTACCTATAGTGTGACTGGTATTGGAGCAAATGCGTTCTCAGGTTGTAGCGGTCTTACTTCAGTAACGATCCCCAGCAGTGTAACGAAGGTAGAAATGGATGCCTTCAAGGACTGTAGCGGGCTGACATCTGTTCATATATCCGACCTTGTAGCATGGTGCAATATTGATTTTGTGAAAGGTTCTGTAGTTGACAACTCCACTCCTAACATAAATCCTAATCCTAATCCCAATCCAAACCCCAACCCCAACCCGTCGAGTCTGGGTGAAATAATCGATATGAATGTGAGAATTATAAACAACAGTCCCACCGCTTTAGCTTTAGATGGCGATCTGCAGTTTGTTCTTGCGAATCCAGATAAGAATGGAAATTACTACGGAACAAATGATGACGGTTCTCCTTATACAGGCTCATATAACAGGTCAGGCCATCTTTTCTTTAGCAGCTCATCTGTGACCGTACCGGCAGGACAGTCCAAGGTGTTTGCTATGAATGACGTGGAGATTGGAGGAAGAAGCCCGCTTGAACCAAGTAAAATATCTTGGACTATAGAAACGCGAGCCCCAAGAAACGTGATGTTGTATATTAATGGCAATTCTTCTGCTGTGTTGGCTGATAACATGGATCCCAATATCGTATTCACAAATGGCGGCACTTATGACATTGTGATACCAAATTCTGGATCAAGATCAGAATCAAGATCAGAATCAACGACCACTGTTAATACCAAGACAGCTTCTGAAAGTGGAATTTATGTTAGCAGTAATCCGTTGTATTATGCCCATCACCTTTACCTGAATGGTGCAGAAATAACGTCACTGGTGATTCCACAAAGTATCAAGTCCATCAAATTTGCAACGTTCGAAGGTTGCAGTGGTATTACGTCTATTACGATTCCTGAGACCGTAACTTCAATCGGTGAACAGTCCTTCCATGGATGTAGCGGTTTTACAACGTTGACGATTCCCGAGAGCGTGAAATCAATTGGTAGCTATGCATTCTGGCAGTGCAGTAGTTTGACCTCTGTCAATTCAGATATATTGTCGCCCTTTGCTATTCCGAATGCTTTTGATTCCTATGTTTATGGATCGGCAACTTTATACATCCATGCAGGAACCTTGTCCAAATACCAATCAATGGAAGGCTGGCGTAATTTCGCCAACATTGTAGAAGTAGATGAAATAATCGAAGGCGTTGAGATTAACGGCATTTATTATGATATTAATTTAACCAAAGAGAAAACAATAGTAACATATGCACCTACACAAGATTCATATAAAGGTGAAGTAATCATCCCAGAAGAAGTGGCTTATAATGGTGTAGCCTATCGTGTAGCCGAGATTGGTAAAAGTGCCTTCGAAGGTTGCACAGGTATAACGTCACTAACTATCCCTAATAATGTTATAATAATCAACGATGGTGCTTTCTGGTCTTGTAGTAATCTTGAAAATGTGATTTTGCCGGAAGAGCTTGTATATATTGGAGAAGGAGCTTTCGCTCATTGTTCTAATCTGGTTTCTATTAAAATTCCAAGTACAGTGAGAGTAATAGATAGTTATGCTTTCTATGATTGCACCAACTTGACCACAATTATATCGGAGATTGTGGATCCGTTTGAAATAAATAATGTATTTGAATATACAACTTTAAGAAATGCCAGCTTGTATGTTTCAGAAGGAACGAAGCAGTTTTATGAATCTACTGAGCAATGGAGTGAATTCTATACGATTTTTGAGTCAGGAGCAATCAATATGTCATTTGATGTGGATGGCGTATCTTATATAATTGATGATTATAATACGGTGTATGTTACAACGGGAAGGACAAAGTATTCTGGCAATGTTGTTATTCCCGGACAAGCTACTTTCTTGGGTCGGACATACAGTGTGTCGAGTATCGGAGATGGTGCTTTCGAAAATTGTATCGGTCTGACTTCAGTAACAATACCAACCTCCGTTACGAGAATCGGGTATAAAGCGTTCTATGGTTGTACGAGTCTGACTTCTGTAAAGTCAGAAAGGACATCACCATTTGAAATAGAAGATATTTTTGATAGTTCTACCTATGGTAGAGCGACATTATATGTTCCAACTGGCTCAAAGTCTGAATACTTGGCAACGTCAGGCTGGAATAATTTCAGAAACATTAAAGAGGTAGATATCATTGTCAACCAGATAAAGATTAACGGCATCTATTATAACTTAAATGTAACACAGCAGTTGGCAGAAGTAGCGAGTGTGCCCAAATCAGATTCGAAAGCTATTGTTTATAAGGGAGATGTTGTTATCCCCAATGAAGTAACATACGAGCGTGTCGTCTATAGTGTTGTTGGCATAGAAGGAAGTGCTTTCGAAGGGTGCAGTGCAATCTCGTCTGTGACTATTCCGAATAGTGTTACAACAATAAGTGATGGTGCATTCTATGCGTGTAGCGCTCTTGCGTCCATAATTATGGAGGATGGAATCACTTCCATTGGGGAAGGAGCCTTCTCTCGATGCACATCCTTACCCTCAATTACTATTCCGAGTACTGTAACGTCAATTGATGATCTTGCTTTCTTTGGATGTGTTTCACTAAAGAAAGTAAATGTGTTATCTGAGGTTCCGCCAGTAATTAGCTCAAACACATTCTATAATTATAATATAACGCTAATGGTGCCGGATGAATCACTGGATCTATATTTGAAAGCACCAAATTGGAAACAATTTTCCATTATCTTACCATATTCTAACAAACGCTCTATTCATGTCTCTAAAGCTGGCACATTGCCTAATTTGATTTCTGAAGCAGAAATGTATCTGATTGAGGAACTGACTCTGACTGGTGAACTGAATGGTACGGATATTCGCTTTATATGGAACATGGCAGGGGTGGATTGGAAGTATGTCGAGGGAGCAGGTGATAGTGGCTATGATTACTCCACAGTGCCGACAGATGGTATATTGAAAGTACTGGATATCTCAAATGCCAGGATTGTCGAAGGAGGTAATTGGTATTATGTGTTAGTATCGTATCCTCCCCAATACATATCGACACAAATCAACTCTATAGGAGAATATATGTTCTATGGATGTAAGTTGGAATCTGTCAAACTACCTAGCGATGTGACGTCTATTGAAGATTTTGCATTCTCTGGTTGCAGCAACTTGTATTACGTGTCTATCCCCAGCAGTGTGACTTCTATTGGCAAATGGGCTTTCTGGAAGTGTAGCAGCTTGAACTCCTTGTTTATTCCTGGCAATGTGACTTCCATTGGTGAATGGGCTTTCACCGGTTGCGATGGTTTAACCACGATCGTTTCAGATATAGAGAATCCGTTTGAGATAAGCAAGAACGTATTTAATTCGAGTCTTTATGCTGATGCGACTCTGATTGTTCCTGACGGAACGAAGTCCGTCTATCAGTCAACCGCAGGATGGAATCTGTTCAAAAATATCGTGGAATTTTGGGAGAGTGGCATAGTTAGTCCAAGAACTATGAATGTAATGATACAGAATATGGACAATCAGCTGTCTATCACAGGTGCAGCAGAAGGTAGTATGATAAAAGTCTATAGTATGACAGGTAGGTTGGTTGGTTCAGCAAAAGCAGGAGCAGGAACCACGAATATATCTACTACTCTCCAACGTGGAGATATTGGTATTGTAAGGATTGGCAACAAGAGTGTCAAAGTGGTGATAAAATAATGTTGCATTGTATGAGATTACTCTTGACAATAATACTGTTTGTGTGCGCATTGGGTGCAAGGGCTCAAGAGCAAGTAAAGCATATCAAGCCCACGGCCATTCACCAGATGCCGAAGATCAGCGTCGAGGAGTATGAGAGTTCAATAGAGGAGCTGGAAATCGCTGAGGATGTGAGTGCCGAGAAACAGGATAGAGCTGGCGACCTGACTGTGTTTACTGATCTGTATAGCGGGTTCTGTAGCTGGTATTGTGGTGGCGAGATCCTGTCAGTGAAGGCTTCGAGTTGTCTGAAACCTCAGGGCAGGTTCAATTACAAGGCTGATAATGCCCACGACTTTAATCACAGAAGCGTATGGGTGGAAGGTGCTGACGGTCAGGGCATCGGTGAATGGCTGGAGTATGAGTTCCCAGGACGGTGTCCACGTATCACTACGGTGAATATCCTGAACGGCCATGTGAAAAGCGACAAGGCCTGGCGGGAGAATTCGAGGGTAAAGACTCTCCAGATGTATTACATGGGCAAGCCATATGCCATTCTGGAATTGGAGAACAGCCGAACCCTGCAGTGTTTCGATGTGGGCGTGTTAGGCCCACACGATGAAAAGGCTCCGAACTGGACACTCAGATTCGAGATACTGGAAGTCTATCCTGGAGAGAAATATACTGATACGGTTATCTCAGAACTCTACTTCGACGGTATTGATGTCCACTGAGAGAGTAAAACAATATAAAAATGAACAAAAGAATAATTAGTATTATAATTGCATTGACAGCTTGTCTGTCAGGTATAAAGGCCGAAGTAGATCCTAACTTTTACATCTACCTCTGTTTCGGACAGTCGAACATGGAGGGCAACGCCACTCCGGAGGCTGTTGATAAAGAATATGTAGACCCGCGTTTCCAGATGCTGGCCTGTGTGGATTTTACTAGTCCAAAACGTACAATGGGGGAGTGGTACACAGCTTATCCTCCTATCGTGAGACAAGGCACGGGACTGGGTATTGCCGACTATTTCGGACGTACGATGGTGAAGAATCTGCCAGAGGACGTGAGAGTTGGTGTGGTCGATGTGGCCATAGGCGGCACAAAGATTGAGGGATTTATCTCTGAGGAGGTTGCAGACTATATCAAGCCTGAGGCCGACTGGCTGAAGAACTATTTCAAAGCCTACGATAATGACCCATACAAGCGTTTGGTGGAGATGGCGAAGATAGCCCAGCAAACGGGTGTTATCAAAGGCATCCTGCTGCATCAGGGCGAGAGCAACAATACGCAGAAGGACTGGCCAAAGAAGGTGAAGTTGATCTACGATCGTCTGATAGAGGACTTAGGGCTGAATGCTGCCGACATTCCTCTTTTTGTGGGTGAGCTGGTGAGCCAGGCAGAGGGCGGTGCCTGTTGGGGTCATAATAGCGTGATTGCCACCATGCCCTCTGTGATTGAGAACTCATATATTATCTCCTCCGCCGGCTGTCCTCATAAGGGTGATGGGCTGCATTTTACTGCAGCAGGCTATCGTGTGATGGGACAGCGATATGCTAAGGCTGCCCTGCATCTGATGGGTATCGAGGCAGAGATTGACGAGCCCGCAAAAACCATATCAGAGTTCGCGCTGGACAAGAAGTTTACAAGCATTGAAGAAATCGGCAACACCCCGATAACCATCTATAACGAGGCTTCCGATAAGGCTTTCTACGGTTCGACAGACCAGAACCTGGGATATGATATGCTTTCCACCGCTTTGTCAAAGAACAACACCGTTATCAGCTTCAGGCTTGAAGCTTCTGGCAGCAACTATCTGTTGCGTGGCATTATGCCGAGCGGCGGCGAGTACAGCATATGGGGCAGACCTGGTTATCTGAACTCTCAACCTGTTGACGGATGGTGCAGTTTCATTCTTGGACTAAACAATCAGAATGGAGAGGACATCAAGAACGGAGCCGTGTGGGATATCCAGTATGTTGACGGCAAGGGATTCTCATTGAAGAATGTTGGAACGGGCAAGTATCTGCACGATGCCGCTCCGGCCAAATACGACGATCCTATGTATTTCAGTTTCTATAGTCTCAAAGATGCGTCTACAGA
>CADAWW010000093.1 GCA_902791675.1 uncultured Bacteroidales bacterium | reverse complement strand
TTATCGCGAGGGGTTACCGCAGGAGATTCTTGATTTCTTCACTTTCAGGCCTGGACAGCCTGCCTATCAGGGCGGGCCGCAAAGTAATGACCAGTGGGGATGGTTAGAGATATATCCGCAAAACGGATATGTCCGTCAGGCTGACGGTACATTCGAACAGATGACTGTGGGTGTGGCGCAGAACTGGTCTGCCGAGCGAGGCCTCACGGCAATGAATGCTCCCAACACTTTTGGCAGGAGCTATACACATCGTCACGGGCAACCCGTGATGCCCGACAACCTGATTACCCCCGACATCACTGCCCAAGGTCTGAACTTTCAGGAACAGTGGGAAAGAGCACTCGAGGTTGACCCTGAGTTTGTCTTCGTTACGGGTTGGAACGAGTGGATTATGGGGCGTTACGAGGAGTGGCAGCAGCAGAAAAACGCTTTCCCCGACGAGTTCAGCATGGAGAAGAGTCGGGACATCGAACCTATGAAGGGCGGCTACGGCGATAACTATTACTATCAGCTGATTGCCAATATCCGTCGTTTCAAGGGGATGCCTGACGGTAGGGTTCAGGTTCCGATTACCAGGAAGAAAATCGACTGGAACTACTGGGATACGGTGGATAACGGCTTCAGGACGCATCGCCACAATACGATGCACCGCAACAGTAGGGGGTGGGGAAGCCGGCACCTCGTAAATAATAGTGGTCGGAACGACCTGACGGAAGCAAAAGTGGCCTGCGATGCCAAGAACATCTATTTCTATATTGAATGTGCCGATACCATCACTCCGTCGACAGACCCTGCATGGATGCGTCTTTTTATCGATGCTGACTGTAGCCATGCCACAGGTTGGGAAGGATATGACTACATTGTCAACCGCCTTTCTCCTACAGACGGTACAACGCTGTTGGAAGCCTGCCGCGGAAACAGTTGGATGTGGGATCGTGGTCAGCGGGTACACTATGAGGTGCAGGGCAACAAGATGTTCGTCGTCATCCCCCGCCGCTACCTTGGCATCCGCCGTGGACAGCCTGTGCGTATTCAGTTTAAATGGTCGGACAACATGCAGCAAGAAGGTGACATCCTGGACTTTCTTACGAACGGCGATGTTGCCCCCCTGGGTCGTTTCAACTACGAGTTTACAATATCAGACTTCTAAAGATAAATCAACAGACTGCCGCTCCGGTTCTAATTTTCCTTTCCTTTTCTGAAAAGATGTGTGAAGGTCTTGTTGTACAGCTCGGATAATCCCTGGCGGTTATCGATAGCCTCGCCCACAACGAGCATGGTGGTGAGGGTCAACTGGTTATCGTGAACGATTCTGGCAAGGTCCTTTAGTTTGCCGCGATAGATTTTCTGGTCGGGCCAGGTAAGGTGATAACATGCTGCTACCGGTGTATCCTCGGGGTATTCCATCAGGAGTTCCCGTTGTACGTCATCTACGATAGCAGCCGAGAGGAAGATGCACATGGTGCTCTGACTCTTGGCCAACAGATGCAGTTGCTCTTTATCGGGCATTGGCGTACGTCCTTCTCCGCGTGTTAAGATGATGGTCTGTGTACGCTCGGGAATGGTGAACTGGCTTCTTAACTCTGCTGCTGCTGCAAGGAAACTGGAAATGCCCGGTGTGATGTGATAGTCCATGCCGTGCAAATCAAAGAAGGCCATCTGTTCCTGAATGGCTCCGAAGATACAGGGGTCGCCCGTATGCAGTCGGACAATAAAATGGCCCTTGTTGTAGTGTTCCATCATCAAGGCACATTGTTCTTCGAGATTCATGTCGGCAGAAGAACGTACCACAGCGCCTGGCTTGTGGCAGTCGGTCAGTTCCTTGGGTACTAACGAACCTGCATATAAAATAAGGTCTGCTTTTTCCAGCATCTTGCGGCCTCGTACGGAAACAAGGTCAGGGTCGCCAGGTCCTGCACCGACAATCTCGATAAATCCTGTCTTCTTTTGTTCGCGCAGGTGCCGGTAGTCGATAGCAAGGGCTGCTGTCCAGTTCTTGCCCTTAACCTTGGGGATAATCAGTTTGCCGTGGTTGGAGCCTAAGATGGCGGCTGCTTCGCAAACACTGGGTGTGCCCACATGTTTTGCAACGGTATCGCTGGGATTGGGAACCGCTACGGCAGAGAGTTCTTCTGCAGTAAAGAAAACCACTTCTTCTTCGTAGTCTTCTTCGAGCATCTCTACAAACTCTTCATCTGCCTTTACGTCTATGGTACAATACTTATGAGAACAGGGAAGAATGCCACGATTGGCAAAAGCCTCGTCAATCTCGTCGTAGATACTTTCGTAATCTTCGGGATGATGGGCCAGCCCAAAACCTATAGTGCCAACCATAGGTACGAAATGCAGTTCGAGCATACCGTAAGGTGCGTTGCGCATGTAGGGAGTAACCATGATAAGCAGCTTGTATTTACGGGGGTCTGCCTCGGAAATATCGTTGATAATAGTTACATGGTCGGGTTTGGTCGCTTCCAGATAGTCCGTTCCTTCATCGCGGGCTTCCAGCAAAAGAGCTGTAGGCTGACGGTTTACGAAGGCAAAGATGCAGTCGTTCATATCATCAATGTCGCTGGCTACAGGCCAGTCGAAACGCTTCTCGAAAGTATCTAAGGCCCACAAGCCGGCATTATCGCTTTGAGTGGTAATGACTTCGTGAGCATCCAGAATACCGCTGATGGTGCGCGTCAGCTCGTTCGCACCGCCCACATGTCCGCTGAGCACGGAAATGACGTTCTGTCCAAGCGAGTCGATGCATACAACAGCAGGATCCTGGTGCTTATCCTTGATAAAAGGGGCTATTGTCCTGACGCAGATGCCCATTGCGCCAATGAAGATAAATGCATCTTGCTTCTTCCATTCCTTGCCAACATCGGTACGCTTAATAATCTTGGCGTTAAACTGGCGTTCCAACATTGAGGCGATTTCACTACCAGCCTCGCTGATTTGTATAATGGCTATCTTTTGCATTTCAGTATCGTTATGGGGTGATGATCATTTAACTGGATATGTAACGGAGGTTCCTGCTGCAGACCAAGTTCCTGACAGGCCTCGTTCCAGAGTTTCCGGCTGTCGGTGGTGACTTTGGGTGCAACGACACTGTTCATTACTATTACTCCGTCTGGTGCAAGAACGGTCAGCACTTTTTCCATCATCTCCTTCAACTTGCCTCCATGACCTCCGATGAAGACTGCGTCTGGAGTTGAGAGTTGAGAGTTGAGGGTTGAGAGTTGGGAGTTGAGAAAGTCGCCAATATGTACGTTAATGCCTGGGGCGCCAAAGCGGCGGGCATTTTCATGAATGATAGCTTTGCATTCGGGACGGATTTCGAAAGCTTCTATCTGCAGATGAGGAAATAGTAGTCGGGCTTCTATAGATATACTGCCCGTACAGAAGCCTATGTCCCAAAGCACATGTTTTGTCCGTAGTTCAAGTGCCTGAAGAGTAAGCAGACGGATAGGCATCTTGGTTATCATCTTCTCCCGACCGTCGAGGAAGGTGAATTTGGAGTCGGGAATACCGAATTTAAGTGAAGAGTGAAGAGTGAAGAGTGAAGAATCCGCTTGCGCAATGACGCAATTAGGTGTAGAGAATTGGCGTTCTGCAGCTTCTTGGAGCGTACATGTGGTAATCTTTTCGAGTTCGGGGTTTCCTAAATGCTCGCCTACGCAGATATTATAATTGGTATAGCTGTATTCCAACATCCGTCGGGCAATAGCTGCGGGGGTATGTTCTTTGTCTGTTAGGATGCCTATCTTCCCGGCCCCCTCGATTAGTGCTTTGTCGAATTCCTGCCAAGGACGGCCCGTAAGTGATACTATGCGCATATCGTGATAAGGTATCAGCATCCTGTGTGCCAGCATCTGAAGTGAATTGAAGGTGGGGTAAACCTTCAACTCTGCATCGGGGAACTGGCGTTGCAGTGTATTCGCAAAACCGAAGAATAGTGGATCGCCACTGGCAAAGACCACCACCTCGTCGTGGTATTGTTCGAAGACAGCATCGAGTGGTACAGTGATATCAATCCATTGTGCATTCTTAGGGAGGAAAGGAGCTACTATCTCGTGGTGACGTCTGCCGCCGGAGAATGTCTTCCCTTTGCGGATAATATTCAATATTTCGGGAGGGAAGAATGGTTGTGGATTGTCGGTTATGCCTATGACGGTAAACTGCATAGTTGGAGTTCAATTTTCAATTTTCAATTCTCAATTCCCAATTTATAAGTCTCTTCCTGGTTTCAGTTGAGCGGCATCGTCGTAGGTAAGGATGGCGTTGCAAAGTGTAGCAGCGAGGTTGCTTCCTCCCTTACGGCCTTCAACGATTATCTTGGGTATCCCCTTGAAAGGTTTCACCATATGTTTGGATTCGCAAACATGAACAAAGCCTACAGGAGCGGCAATGATTCCAGCAGGATGTGCCTTTCCCTTGCGAATCAGGTCGCACAGTTCCATCAGTGCTGTCGGTGCGTTGCCAAAGGCGTATAGAGCATCGGGATATTCTTCGACTGCCAGACGGATGCCTGCCTGAGTGCGGGTAAGGTCCCCTTGGGCCATTTCCGCAATACGAGGATCGCTGAGATAACATTTTGCCTCGATGCCTAAACGTTGCAGGGCTCCCTTGCGAATACCGCTTGTAACCATAGTGACATCGGTGATGATGGTTTTCAGCTCACCGCTTTTAACCTTATTATATAAAGTCTCTACAGCCATTGGGTCGGTGTAGAGGATATTCTCCATCTCGAAATCGGCAGTGGTGTGGATGGCATGTAGTAAGGCCCATTTGTGGTCTAACGGATAATCCTTCTGTAATTCACCGGAGATGGTACGGAAGGATTCCATCATAATCTGTTGCCCGGGCTTAATGCCGGTTTGCTGTTCCTCCCGATAATATCCTCTTGGCGTGATTATCTTACCGTCTCTGATGTATGACTGGGAGTTGCCTATAAGAACTACGGTGAACATGTCCACATCTTCGGGGTCGAATTCAGCGAGGGTGGTTACCTTTACTTCCTCGTCTTCCCGTCCAGCCTGACGAACGTATCCAATAGGTGTTTCGGGCGACCTGTCCATTAAGAACAGTTCCTGTAGGCGATATAGTTGCCAGTAACGCCCATTGCTCTTGGGGTTATAGATGGCTGTAACAAAATCGCCCTGAGCCGCTGCCTTTATGCGTCGCTCGATAACTTGCCAGGGGGTCATCAGGTCGGAAAGGGAAATAATGCAGAAATCATGTCCGATGGGCGCTCCCAGTAACGATGCTGCTTTCTGGAAGGCGCTGATGCCGGGTAAAACTTCGATTTCGACATCAGAGCCCCGTTCCTGCTGCATCTCATAAATTAGTGGTGCCATGCCATAAATTCCGGCATCGCCAGAAGAAATCACTACTACAGTCTTGCCTTGTTCTGCTATTAGGAAAGCTTGTTCTGCACGCTCTCGTTCGTGCTTCATGCCTGTATCGATGCACTCACAGCCTTCGCGAAGACTTGACTCGATGAAGCGGAAATAGTATTTGTAGCCAATGACCACATCCGCCTTGCTTACAGCCGCAAGAACGGCAGGAGTCATATCCTCGGGGTTTCCGGGGCCAAGGCCTGCTATAATGATTTTTCCCATTCGTTTTACCAGATATCTTCGGGCTCTATGGGGTTATCGTAAATTTCCTTAGCACACCACTCCAGATAGTCCATGTACATCTCTTTCTTGTTGGAGTCGAGTACCGACTTCAGACGCAGATAATAAGTCTTGTCGGGGTCGAGGGTCTGACGTACCAGAATGTGGCGGAGGTTATTAGGACTGCCGGTACGGCATGGTCCTGCACTGTTGCTAACGCTCATTTCGCCTCTCATACGGTTGTTGTTACGCATGTGTTTGTCGACTTCTATATTGTGGAAGTCATCTTCGGTATCCGGTTCGTAACCATAGTGCCTGTCTGTACCGGCCTTGGTAAGGTCAATGGGGATGCCCGTCGGAGCCAGCCTCTCCTTATCTGTGCCAAAGTAGAACTGTACAATACCACGGTCTCCGTTGGGCAGTACACGGTAACGTAGCTCGTAGGTGCCGCGACGTGGGTAGGTGGTATTGGGCGGGAAGTGAATAAACTGGTTGCGGGGATCTACGCTCTCCTTCTTGCGTAAGTCATTGGTCATCGCCTCGGGGAACAGACTCATTGCATCGAAACGTATGCGTCCCTTAGCCAGATTCTCCCGCACTTCATCGGTATAGGACAAGGGCCTGTCTATTCCGTATATCATACCGTTTACAGCCTGGTAAACCAATACGTTCTCGGAGTAGTTGTCTATGTGGTTGCCCACTTTGTCAGGATCGCAGGACAACTCGTGGTATGTTCCGCGTCTTCCGTTATCCAAGTTGGGGAAGCGGTTCAGGAAGACACCCTGGCTCTCTTTGCTCTCGAAGATTTTCAGCAGACGGGGCTTTCCCATGGTAGCGTAAAACTCGTAAACGGGAATGGTAAGCTGTTTGGTGGTCATACTGTAGCCTAATTCGTTTACATGGAATACCAGACGATTGGCAGCAATACGCATGGGCAGCACGTGATAGGTAAACCATTGGTTCAGCAGATTGTTGGGCGAGGACCAGTTCTCGTCTGTAACGAAAATGTCGTCTCTGCTGTACTGCTTGTTATTCAGCACCCACTGCTGCACATCTTGACAGGTAATGTCAACGGGTTCTTTTCCTATTGCTTTGCGCCAGAAATCATCGGTCTCGGCAAATACGGTGAAGCCGAAGTAGCGGTGTTCGGGCGCATAGGCTGTGGGGTGACCGGATGCTCCGTGGAATACCCATCCGAAGGCCCTGGCATCGAAATCGGGAATAAGTCCCTTCATATACAATTCGCGATACTTAAGGTCTTCTATCACGCCAAAGGTATCTCTAAGTCCGCAGGCCATGGCCAGACGGGATGCTACCATGAAACCCTCTTTCTTGTTGTCCAGAATACTTGCCATCATGTCGGCCAATGTGATATCCTTTGGTGCAATCACCTTCTCCATCTGGTGCAGAACGCCATTGATGGCCGGGATATCTCTGTTCTTGATACTCAGGGGACAGTCATAGTTCATGTAAATGCTGTCGGGGGCTGTATCTACATAGCGTACCGTAAGTTTGCGGTCTCTAAGGTTACCCAACTGCAGTTCTCCGTTATTCTGTGTGGGGAAGGTGGAGGTCTCGTAGCTGTGGTAGTCTCCTCCGTCTATGATACTGCTGTAGGCAATCACCTTCCTGATGGAGTCACGTATGCTTTCCTTGGTAAACGAGTCCCAAGTGGGTTCTGTTATCAGGCCTTCATCAACCAGTTCCTGCATATACTGTTGCATAGCCTCATTGGTGGGCGCAAATACAGTATAGTTGCCACGTGCTGTAAGCAGTTGGTAGAGTGTTGATTGACTTACCTCACTTACGGGAGTATTCTTAAGAACATCCAGATACTCCGAGTAGGTGTCGGCATGTTTCTCCATATAGGAAATCAGCGTCTCTTCTTTGAAGACATAACGGTTGCTCTCGTCGACTTCCTCTGTACATCCTATTAACGCAAGTACGGCCGTTACAAATATAACATATAATCTATTACCAGTTTTCATAGTTTCTTTTATTCGATTCACAACGATATTGTCAACAATCTCTAATCTCTAATCTCTAATCTCTAAACTCTAATCTCTAATCTCTAAACTCTAAACTCTAAACTCTACACTATTTTGCACTATTCCACTAACGGTCGTTGTTCTACGCCCATTGTGTTCAAACGCTGAACATGCTTCAGCAGGCGTGGGTAGAAACCGTCCCAGTTTTGCTGAGTGTTCCTAGTCCAGGCTTTCTCGGCCAATGCCAGCGCACGGGGGAATACCATATACTGCATCTGGGCTTCGGTGGGAATACGTTCGCACCATATGTTGCCTTGCATACCTTTTATCAGTTTCAGCTGTTCTGCGCTGAGGTCTGTAGGAACGATATCACCCGTATAGAGCTTCTGTATGGTGTTGTTGTCCTGGTCATAGTCGAAGTAGCAGAAAGTAAAGGGGCATAGAATCACCTCATTGCCGCCGCTGGTAGAACGCTGTACCACATCGGTATGGTCACCACGCCACCAGTTCACGGTAGCTGACTTGCTTACGCCGCCTTCCAGGATTTCGTCCCAACCGATGAGCTTTTTGCCGTTCTCGTTGAAGTATTTCTCCATGGTGCAGGTGAACCATGACTGCAACTCAGCCTCGTCCTTTACTCCCTGATCTTTAATGCGTTTCTGGCAGTCAGGGCATTTTTTCCATGCGGAGCGGTTTACCTCGTCACCGCCAATCTCTACGTACTCGTAAGGGAAAAGTTCAAAAATCTCCTTGTAAACGTTACGGCAGAACTCCAGCGAAGTGTCCTTTCCTACACAGATAGGATCGCGCCCGTCGTTGTTACAAGAGAGCCAAGGGTATTGTTTTGTTGCAGCATAGCTGTGACCAGGCACATCGAATTCAGGTACTATATCTATACCTCTTACCAATGCATACTGCACCAGTTCCCTAACTTCGTCTTGTGTATAAAAGCCTCCGTATTGCAGTACACCATTATGATAACGGGTACGATCGGCCGTCATGGGTACTATCATGCGTGGGTTGTCGTTCTTCTTGGCTAGCTCGTTGCATCGTCTGTCCCAATGTTCTCCTGCGGGGTCGCGGTATCCGCTCTCGCCTGTGAGCAAGGGATACTGTCTGATTTCGAGGCGCCATCCTTGCGAATCAACCAGATGCCAGTGGAACTTGCTGAATTTATATAGGGCCATGATATCAATGAATCGCTTGGTCTCTTCCAGTGTGAAGAAGTGGCGCACGGGATCCAGCATCATACCACGCCATTCAAAGTTTGGTGTGTCTTCGATCTCTACTGTCGGAACCATCCATGTTACGTAGGGCTGAAGGGATTCATTCTCTATCTGGAAGGGAAGCAACTGACGTAATGTTGCTATGCCGTGAACAACACCGCGGTAGTCGGCAGCCTCAATAAGAATGCCATTTTCTGAGGCTATCAGTTTGTAGCCCTCGGCACCGATGGTGCATTGTGGGTTAAGGCTCAGGATGATGTCGGCCTTCTTGCCTTTTGTTATGGGCAGGCAGTAACCTGTTGCAGGTCTGAGTTTCTCTCTGAGATACTCGGCTGCGGGCAAGAGACTCTTGTTGTCGTATGCAATCGTAGCATCGGGCCTAATAATATAAGAGCCCCCTTTCTCTACAACATGTGTTGGTAATGGAATGATGTTAACCTCTGCCATAAGATACAATGGCATCAGAACAAGCATCATACACAGTGCTTTTATTTTTTTCATATTACTTGTAACATAAGGTTTTAACAATTCTAATACGCAAAGTTAAGAAGAATTGAGGTAAAGACCAAATAAAAATTGTTTTTGGGTGCAATAACGTATTTGGGAGGACTTTGACTGACGAATCGTTCCAGCACTAAAGAGGCGGGCAGGTGAGCAATGTATTCTAAGACCAGATCGATATATTCTTCGGCTGTAGGAAGGGACCAAGGGTGTTGCTGGTACTCTTGGGCCAGAGCCGTTCCACGGATGATTTGCAGCTGATGCAGTTTTAGTGTGCTGAGCGGCAGCTGCGCTATTTTATCTGCCTGACGCATCAGCTCTTCTCTGCTTTCCCATGGGAACCCTAAGATTATATGGGCACCCACACGTATCCCCAGTGCAGCCGTTTGTTTTACTATTTCTTCCGAAAGGGCATATGTGTGTCCGCGATGAATGCGTAGAAGGGTTTCCTCATTGGCACTCTCTATACCATATTCTATTATAAGGAAGGTTCGCCGGTTAAGTTCTGCCAGGTAATCAAGCAAGGAGGGCGGCACGCAGTCGGGGCGTGTGCCAATGACCAGCCCGACTACATCAGGCACACGCAAGGCTTCTTCGTACATCTCTTTCAGGTGTTCCAACTCTCCGTATGTATTGGTATAGGCCTGAAAATATGCCAGATATTTCATGGCAGGATACTTACGGGCAAAGAATTCCTTGCCTTCTTGCAGTTGTTGTGTAATACTCTTGGTGGGTTGGCAGTAGACCGGGTTAAAGGTCTGGTTGTTGCAGAAGGTGCAGCCGCCAAAGCCAATCGTCCCGTCTCTGTTGGGACAGGTAAAGCCGGCATTGACGGAAATCTTCTGTACCTTTGTGCCGAGTTGTTCTTGCAGCCAAGGGCCGTATTCTATGTATTTCATGTCTCAAAATTACATAAAAAGAGTGAAATGCACTTTCTAGCTTGTGTTTTTTTGGAAAAAAGATGTAACTTTGGGGTCAAAAATACGTGAAATACAAAATAAACATATAAAACCAGCATGAAGCGTTTATTATTTTTGATTGTTTTTCTTGGCACTCTTGCCAGTGTGCGTGCAGTCGGTGAGATTCAACTGACAGATCTCTGCCGCGGTACCTACTATGCCCAACAGATCTACGGTGTGAATCCCCTGCTGGACGGTGAAAGCTACAGCCAGCTGACTGATGGCGGAAAGAAAATTGTTCGTAAGAGTTTCCGTACCGGTGAGGAGACAGAAGTTCTCTTTGATGCGGACAATATCAAGACTCGAATTCAGTTACCCCATATAGACGGTTACATCATGAGTCCTAACGAGCAGAATATTCTGTTGCAGACCGAGACCAAGAGTATCTATCGTTATAGCCGGACAGCCCAATACTATATCTACAATGTTAAAAACCGTACAGTGGCAAAATTGAGCGACGGCGGCCCTCAGGAAGTTCCCCTATGGAGCAGAGACGGTAATATGGTGGCCTTTGTACGCGAGGGTAACCTTTTCCTGGTAAAACTGCTTTTCAATAACAGCGAGAGCCAGATTACCAAAGACGGCAAGTTCAACGAGGTGATTAACGGAAAGCCCGACTGGGTAAACGAGGAGGAATTCTCCTTCAACCGTGCTTTTGACTTCAACGAGGACAATACCATGATAGCATGGATCCGGTATGATGAGAAAGATGTTCCTATGTTCAGCTTTCCATGGTATAAGGGTATGAGTCCGGAGCGCATGGATTATGCTGAGTATCCTGGTTCATACGATTACAAATACCCCATGGCAGGTGCCAGGAACAGCGTGGTTAGCGTACACAGTTTCGATATCAAGAGCCGTGTCATCCGTAAGATGCAGCTTCCCATTCCCGAGGATGGTTATATTCCCCGTATCTTCTTTACGAAAGACCCCGAGAAGTTGCTCATCCTTACCAACAACCGCCATCAGGATTGTCTGGACATTTACTTGGCTAATCCACGTAGTACGGAGTGCCGTGTTATTGTTCGCGAACAGGCTGAGAAGTACATTCCAGAGGAAGTTTACAAAAGTTTCCAAGTGTTGGATGACGGTTTTATCATGATGAGTGAGCGTAGCGGTTTCAACCACCTTTATCAGTACGACCTTACGGGAACTATGCGTCGTCAGCTTACCAAGGGTAATTTTGTGGTGACGGATTTCTATGGCTATGATGCTAAATCCGGAACCACATATTATGCCAGTACGGAGGAGAGTCCCCTCTGCCGTACTGTCTATAAATCCGATGCTAAGGGGAAGGTAATAAAACTCAGTAAGGAACGTGGTACGAACAGGGCTACTTTCAGCCAGGGACTTCGCTACTACATGAATGTATACAGCAACCTCAATACCCCTCCTGTTACCACGTTGTGCGATGCAAATGGCAAGACATTGAAGACATTGGAGGATAATGCCGGGCTGAAGCAGAAACTATCTGCCTTGAATCTGGGCGAACGTAAGTTCTTCACTTTTAAGACACAGGATGGAGTGGAGTTGAATGGTTTTATGGTACTGCCGGCAAACTTCTCCCAGGGCAAGAAATATCCTGTTGTGATGACCCAGTACGGAGGTCCTGGCAGTCAGCAGGTTGTGGACAGTTGGAATGCAGGCAATATGGGTGGCACACTTTATGAGCATTACCTTTGTCAGCAGGGCTTTATATGCGTATGCGTGGACGGAAGAGGTACTGGTGGTCGTGGCAGGGAATTCGAACAGTGTACCTATCTGAAACTGGGCCAGTTGGAGAGTCGTGACCAGGTTGAGGCAGCCGTCTATCTGGGTACATTGCCTTATGTGGATAAAGACCATATTGGCATCTGGGGTTGGAGTTTTGGCGGTTTTAATACCTTGATGAGTATGAGCGAGGGCCGTCCTGTCTTTGCTGCAGGTGTGGCTGTCGCACCTCCCACCAGTTGGCGTTATTACGATTCTGTATATACAGAGCGCTTTATGCGTACCCCCAAGGAGAATGGTGACGGTTATGATGTCAGTCCAATAGGAAGGGCCAGTCAGTTACATGGTCATCTGCTCATCTGTCAGGGTACAGCTGATGACAATGTTCATTATCGTAATGTAGCAGAATATACCGAGGCTTTAGTGCAGGCTGATAAGGATTTCCGTCAGCTCACCTATACCAATCGCAATCATAACATTAGCGGTGGCAATACGAGAGTGCATCTTTTCCGTCAGATTACACAGCACTTTAAACAATATCTGCAGTAAGAGAGTTTTTTAGGACGTTTTAGTTCCTTTATTCCCTTATTTATTGTATCTTTGCACCGCCTTAAGGCGTAATGGTCCCGTAGCTTAGCTGTATAGAGCGTCAGATTCCGGTTCTGAAGGTCGAGGGTTAGAATCCCTCCGGGATCACGAAAGAAAAAGAGAATCTTCGAAGATGAAAGTTCACTTTCAGATCTTTGGAGATTCTCTTTTTCTCTCGTTGGATGGCTTGCGCCAGCCAACGGGATGGACGAAGTCAATCCTTCGGGATTTGGATGGCTTGCGCCAGCCAACGGGGATGGACGGAGTCAATCCTCCGGGATCAGGATGGCTTGCGCCAGGCGGATTTGGGAAGACTAACCCATAATCTGATTCCGTAATTTTTACCGCCCATTCTGTTTGAAAGCAACAGAGTGGGCGGTATTTTGATGTAGTTTAGAAGTTACGCACGGGCTTCTTTCAGCTGTCGGTTGATGTCTGTCATGCGTTCGACTGTCAAAGGATAGAAGTGACAGATAAGAATGGCAATGAGCGCAACAGCTGCGGGGATGAAGGACATGAGCAGGCGGAGACAGAGGAGGGCCGATTCAGGCTGGCAGATGAGAGCCTGATTGACTAGCTGATCATCTGTACGCGTTATGTAGCCATATGCGGAAAGGAGCCAGAGAACAGCAGCGCCCCCAATGGCACCCCCAAACTTCTGTGCCATGGAACTGGAGGAGAAAATGAGACCCGTGGAGGCAGTCTGGTAACGCAATTCGGCATAATCGCTGACATCAGCGTACATCGACCAAACGAGGGGTGACATAATTCCTGTGAGGATGCTGATGAATATCTGGAACAAGAGCATCAGCCAAAAGCCAGTTGGCGAGACGGGGATGAAGAAGAAGGCTATACTGAGAACGATAAGTAATGCATTGACAGCCATAAATAACGATTTCTTTCCCAGGCGTCGGGCAAGAGGGGCTGTACAGGCGACGCCCAGCATATTGGCAACCTCGCCTACGCTCAGGAACAATCCTGCGTAAAACAATAGTTGAAAGTTGAAAGTTGAGAGTTGAAAGTTAAGGGTCTTGCCGAAACCTATTATATCGGCAAAATAGTAGGCGACGGTAGCACCGCGAACGGTATTGAAGAGATTAAAACAGAGGGCTGCACCTATGAGCAACCACCAAGGTCGGTTGCTAAGCAGCGAGCGGAAATCTTTTCCCACTGAGACGGTACTTATGGTCTTCAGTCTTTCCCGTGTTAGCAGGAAGGTAAATATGAAAAGCACAAGGCAGGCAGTAGCTATGACCATCATGGCGTATTGCCATGCAGTAGTGACAGCGGATTCTGCCTTAAAAAAGTTTACCAACGGTTCCCATGCAGCTAAAGCAATAAAGGAACCTCCGTAAGCAAAGAACATGCGGAAGGAGGAAAAGACGGTTTTCTCCTGCGAATCGTCTGTCATTACCCCTAACATGGCCCCATAAGGTACATTGATGGCTGTATAGACTGTCATCATGAAGATGTAGGTGACATAGGCATAGATGAGCTTGGCACCATACGACCAGTCAGGTGTAGTGAATAACAGAATACCTGCGATGCTGAACAAGGGTGCTACCCAAAGCAGATAGGGACGATACTTTCCCCAGCGTGTCTGCGTACGGTCGGCAATAATTCCCATCATAGGGTCGCTGACAGCATCCCAGATGCGAGTGACTAGTACCAACACGCCCGCATCTACAAGGCTCAGCCCAAAGACATTGGAGTAGAAGAAAGGCAGATAATACGAGAATACCTTCCAAAACATCGACGATGACATATCGCCGAATCCATAACCTATTTTTTCACTTAAGCTTGCCATGATTCTTGCGGATGAGTTGCTTGATGGTTTCTACGCTTGCTGCTGTTGTAAGTCCGTCCTTGGGGGTGTTCAGACAATAGTCTATGAGTCTGTCGATTGTACTGACAGCTACATGCAGACGAGTATCGGCCGTGGCATAATAAATGAGTACACGTCCGTCATCATCCATAATCCATCCATTGCTGAAAGCAACATTCATCACGTCTCCTACATATTCTTGCCCTTCGGGCACCAGGAACCAACCGCCAGGTTGTGCAATCACACGTGTGGGATCGTCAAGAGCTGTCATATACATATACAATACGTAGCGCAGGCCATCGGCTGTCCCTCGAACGCCGTGTGCCAGATGCAACCAGCCCTTCGTCGTTTTCAGCGGAGCCGGTCCCTCGCCGTTCTTTACCTCCTGGATGGTGTGATAGTGCCGTGGATTGATGATAATTTCCTCTTTGACTTCTGCATGGGTTATATCGTCAATAAGAGTCCAACCAATACCGCCACCGGAGCCAGTGTCGATAAAGCCATCCTGCGGACGGGTGTAGAAGGCGTACCATTTACCATTTAGACATTTACCATTTACCATTTGTGTACGGATGAATTCGGGATGAAGCACCACATTGCGCTGTTGGCTCTTGGATTTTAGGTCGGGCAGACGTTCCCAATTGATGAGGTCTTTCGTTCTTGCGATGGCAGCAGTAGCTGTAGCTGCACTCAGGTTTCCCGGGTGCGAGTCATCGTGACGCTCGGCACAGAACACACCGTAAATCCAACCATCTTCGTGCTGCGTCAAACGCATGTCATAGACATTGGTGGCTGGAATAATGTCTTCGGGCATCGTAATGGGTTCGTCCCAAAAACGGAAATTGTCGATACCGTTGGGCGACTCGGCCACAGCAAAGAAACTCTTGCGGTCGGCACCTTCGACACGACAAACCAACAGGTAACGCCCATTTAGTTTGATGGCACCTGCGTTCAGCACAGCATTCATCATGATGCGTTGCATTAGGAAGGGGTTGTCCTGCTCCGAAAAATCATAGCGCCACTCCAAGGGCGTATGCTCGGCGGTGAGTATGGGGAACAGGTACTTCTGGTATATTCCGTTGCCCAAGTGTTCTACCGGTTTGTTCTCTTGCGTCAGCAATTCCTCGTGGTGCTGGCGTAGTTTTATCATTCTTTCCTTAAAATCCATATTACTGCCTTATATCGTTAAGCATAAGTATTTTTTTGTCTTCAACCATTTTGCGGAAGTCTGGTGCATCCTTTGTGTTAGGGGCGGGAGCAAAGTATTGGCGGTTGTCTGCATTGCGCCAGACGAGGAAGTAACTGAGGGGATATTTCCCGATTTGCGGTTTCAGAACACGTGTCCACCATGTGGGGTCGGGCAAATTTTGGTAACCGCATTCTGTCAGCGCCACGAGGCGGTCGTGCTGCTTGGCATAATCGCATAACCGTGTCAGGTCCTTGTTGAGCGTATTCGTAAACGACTTCTCGTCACGAGACTGTTGGTATGCATCTAATCCGATAATATCGACACGGCTGTCACCTGGGTAAGAATCCATATCATCCTCCTTCATACCATAGTTGGGGCTCCAGCTCCAAACGATATTTGTCAGCCCATCAGCCAAAAGTTTGTCCTGTAGCATATTCCACAGCGCCTTGTATTCCTCTGCTGTACAAAGTCCCTTTCCCCACCAGAACCATCCTCCGCTATTCTCGTGCCAGGGACGGAAAATGACAGGTACGGGCTTCCCGTGTTCATCACGCAGCGACAGTAGGAATGCTGACAGGCGCTGCATCCATGTTACGAACTTCTGGTGCTGGCTACCGCCAGGCAGTATGCTGCGAACTACCGTCTTGTCCTTGTTGTCCCAAGCAGTTCCTCCTGTCAGCGGGTTGCGCGGATGCCACGAGATGGTAGCGATACCACCTCGACGTACGTGGGCTAACAACTCCTCACGAAGACGGGAAAAAGGTACGCTGTCCAAACTCTTGGCATCGTTCAACTCAATACCTCCCAGTTCGAAGCCCATAACAGCAGGATAGTCGCCACAGACTTCAAGTACATCGCTTCTGCCGCGGTCCCATTGCCAACCAAGACCATAGAAAGGATCGTCCTGGTGACCGAACATAATACCCTTTGTGCTAAGATGCCTTAATCTTTGCAATAAAGTTTGCCGCCCGTTATCGGTAGCCGAAGCAGGGTAAATAGGCTGTATAGCCGGAATGGCGGTCTCTGTAGCCTGTGTGCGTCCCAAAGGAACGATACGCAAGTTGTCGAAGTAAGGTGTAGATACACTTCTTTCCAGAAGCGGGGCAATAAGTCCGGCCATTCCCTTACCATAATGGTCAGATTTAGCACGTACCACTTCCATGCCATCAACGAATCCTGTTACATGGTCATTCTCGAAGCGTAATTTCAGGTTATGCCACTGGCATGGAGCAATGCCGTTAATCTGTGTTTCGTCGAGCGTATATTCACCGCCAATCTCCACATCCTTTCGTGCCAGAATGATAGCCTGCTGTTCTTTGTCGCCAATAAGTTCCTTCTGGTCACGTTTTCCACGAGTCAAGATAAGTGTTATTTTTCCTTTGTCATCCATCTTCAGGTAGTATCCTTTGGCCCAAATACCGTATCCGGAACCTACATCGCAGAGTCGTCCCATTACTCCAGCCTGGTCACCAGGATTCAGATAGACGTCGGCACTTATCTCATAATCAGTCCAATTGGCATCTCCCAGGATGGTATAGTGATGCCATTCTGGAGCCCAGCTGAGTGTATGGGAACCAACTGTCTGCTGGATACAGGTGTTGGAGTTGTGAGTCGGGAGCTTGGGGTTTGGAGCAGGGGCGGGTCTTAACTCGAAGCATCCAATCAAATCTGCCAGATAGTGAGGCAGATAGCCCCATTCCGGAGCATTCGTGTATTGCTCAAAGTTATCCTCGTAGGGAATGGGGAAGGGTTTAGAAACAGGGATGTTGTCGAAAGATCCTTTCTGTTGTCCTGTCGTCGTGGAAAGCGAATAGACTGCATCGGGTTTCAGGGTGATAGAGAAACTTCCTCCCTTGGGTGTGATGTCTTTCAGACGAACAAACTGTTGTTGTGAATCGCTGTACCACACACAGAGTCTTCCTGTGGATAGTCCGTCGTCTACTCTAATCTTAATTGTCTGTGGCTTCTTAGCTCCTTTGGTCTCGGCTATGATGCTATAGTCAGCTGTCTGCGGGTCGCGCATGGTTACCATCGAACCACCACCAGACAAATTCATACAACCGTCATCAATATAACGCCAGCCCACACGTGTGAACTGTCCGTAGTGAGCATAACCCCAAAGCGCTTCGCGTACAAGGTAGTGGCCGCTCCACGGTTCCTGAGCAAGGAGCATCGGCGGTTCCTTGCTATAAGGCTCC
>CADAWW010000092.1 GCA_902791675.1 uncultured Bacteroidales bacterium | reverse complement strand
AGTAACACTGCCGGCTTTCACCATTATGGGATAAGTACCCACATCGGACGTCTTTGTTGCAGTGGTTGACAGATTTGGTCTGCCCGTGAGAGTTCCCCCACTAACCTTATATGTCAGCTCAGGCACATTGTCACCAAAGGCCATTGTTTTGTCTTCTGCGGTAACAGTCACTCCCTTGGTAACACCTAGAATGGTGGGAATAGCAGAACCTGTAGAAGTGAAGGTGATACCAGTTGCCTTCTTGCTCTTATTTGCCGATAGCTTAAATTCAAAGAGACGGAAAAGGTTGTTTTCATCGAAAGAATCATCACTCAGGTTGATGCGGCCAAGGCCGTAGATTACCTCGCCTTGCCCGGACTGAGGGCTGTACCAGTCGCTTATAGTAAATTGTTGAGCTGTTCCTGTACTCCCGTCCTCATACTGTATTACGGTATTCAGTGAGGCGTCACCTTGAGTCGATATCGCAAGGATGTATATATCCTCGCAGGTGCATGGCGTGGTGAAGTTAAAAGTCTTTGACTCATTGGCGTTTCTGAGTACAATAGAATTCTTCGCGGCGGGATTAATGTCATACACAGTCCCGTTGTTGGTTTTCAACTTGCCATTGACAATCGGAAGTGCACCACTTTCCCTGACTTCAGGTGTATAGAAACACCAGCCACCCCAGTCAAGAGTCTCGTCGGTATAGTTGTTTACTGGTATTCCCTCTGCTATCACATCGTTATACCAGCTGGAAGTCTCTGCAGTCTTTTCCTGTATTGTCAGTGTACCCTTCACATAGGTTATCGAATAGTTTTTTGCTTCTGCTTCAGAAACAATAATGTCATAGATGCCAGGAGCACTGGAAGAGGTTGCCGAACAGGTGAACTTAGGCTGCTTGGTCAGTACACTCGCCGTATTGCCGTTACGGAAACCGCTGTATGTGGCGGAGAAATCAGGCAGAGCATCACCCTGTGTAATGGTGAAGCTGGTTGCCGTTACTGTCAGCGGAGCCTGCGTAATGGTCAACGTTCCGTCAACATAGATTACATTACTGTTAGTTACACTGCCGGCTTTCACCATTATGGGATAAGTACCCACATCGGATGTCTTTGTTGCAGTGGTTGACAGATTTGGTATGCCTGTGAGAGTCCCCCCTTCTTTCCTATATGTCAGTTCAGGTACATCATCGCCGTACATCATGGTTAAGTCATTTGCTATAACGGTTATATCTACTGTTGGTGATATAACTTTTACATTACAAGAAGCAGTAATGTTAGAACCGTCCGTAGTGGTGGCGATAATCTGAGCGGTACCTACGCCCACAGCAGTCACAAATCCTTTATCATTAACAGTAGCTACTGCAACATTTGTACTGCGCCATGTTACATTGCGATTTGTGGCATTTGCTGGTAAAACGGTAGCAGAAAGCTGAATCGTCTTGCCTATTGCATCAAACTCCCAAGACGTTTGACTCAGTTGAACACCTGTAGCTTTGATCTCCTCGTCAAGCCAGTGGATATTTTTCTCGTCATCGTAGGTGCCGACTATGGGAACTTGTACCCTAATTACCACTTCGCCCCAATTATGTACAATATGATAGGGGATAAAAATATTGTAGGAACCTACTGCACCGCCATTGTTCTGGTAATGAGTATAACCAATGCTCTTGCGAAATTCACTGCGGTTGGAATAGATATCTTTTTTATCTTTTGGATAATCATGTTTGAGAATAATATTCGGGTCTTCCAGTTTTTCAATTATCCCGTCTCTGTCCGTCTCTATCTCATTCAAATTGAAATAAATGTCATGAATTCCATAGAAATCCATCCATGCCTCACGTGCTAATACATCGATATTGTAGCCAAAGGGATAAATCTGTCGCCAGTCCGTAAAATTAAAGATGTCAGCCATATACAATGCATCAAAGCCCGCCTCGGCAGCATCTTTCAAGTATGCTTTACCAGAGTGTACATGGGCAACGTCGATAGGACGCAGATAACGGACACGGAAGTCGATGTCACCCGAGAGGTTCAAGGGAACAGGATTTTTCAGGTCAGCTAGGGTCATTTCGGTATAGAAGGCATCCGTAGTGGTCCCATCTGCATTGAAGATGGGATTCGCATTCAGCAAATCCTTTGCAAAGTCGTTGTTTTGGAATTCTATCCAGCGTCCTGCTTTATTTTTATATTTGTTTATTAATTTCACCACAGGCTTGGTTTCACCATTCAGGGTGGCAGAAACGACCTCATTGGTAGCTGTCATCTTATATACCTTCCCGCTGATACCAGTTTGTGTGATGCCTTCCGCGTATTTCTTTGTGTCGAATACGATTGTCAGTTCGGTGCTAAGATTTCGTGGGTCGCTAGTCGTTGCATGTATGGTTCCATTTTTAAAGCCAGAGAGAAGATTAAAGACAAACACCTTATTATCTTGTACAGATGTACCGTCACCGCCACGGTCTTCGTTTCCTGGCTGGTAATGAACGGCGTGCATTTCCTGAAGGCCTGAGCGCGGTTCCATACTACGGTCTGCATACCAAACAGTAGAGATTTTGCTGTCATTTCCGCAGAACGTGGCATCAGCAGGAGTCATCACTAAAACTGTACATTCAGCTTTTAGATTGGAACCATCAACTGTCGTAGCTGTGATAGTTGCTGTTCCATAACCCATTGCAGTTACAACACCAGAACTACTTACAGTTGCCACTGCTGTATTACTGCTCGCCCATGTCACGTTCTTATTACTAGTATTTGATGGGATGATGGTGGCCATGAGGTTTGCCGTCTGTCCAACAGATGTCAGAGTAATGGCTTTGGTGTTGAGTGAAATGTCGGTTGCTGGGATTGTAGTTTCCCTAATCTCCATGAAATCCTTCCAATAATTAGCGGCCTGATATGCTGCTTTACAGCCGTTTGGAACTAAGAGCATAGCGAAGGCAGAATTAGAGAATGTTTTACTGTGGATAACCAAAGGTTTTTCAATTTGTACAATTACAATTGTTAATTTGTCACAGTCATAAAAAGCCCTCTCCCCAATTGTAGTCACACTGTTGGGGATGATTACAGATCTTAAATTGCTACACCAGCCAAAAGCATAATCCCCAATTATCTTCACACTGTTGCCTATCCTGATGGAGGTCAGATTTGAGCACTCCTGGAAGGCATAACTTCCGATGCTCGTCACACTGTTGGGGATAGTTACAGATGGTAAGCTTTTACAATATTGAAAAGCCCTCTCCCCAATTGTAGTCACACCTTCAGGAATGGTGACAGAAGTCAGGCCACTACAAAAAGCGAAAGCAGAACTCCCTATGCTAGTCACACTTTCGGGAATGGTGACAGAAGTCAGTCCGCTACAATTTCTGAAAGCAGAACGGCCAATGCTAGTCACACCTTCGGGGATGGTGGTTGTATTACATCCCCACAGAAGCGTATTGGAATCTGTTTCAATAATAGCATTACAATCATCACGAGAATCATATTTAGGATTCCCTTGCTTTACGATTATTGTATTGAGCCCGCGACAGCCATAGAAAGCAGAACTGCCTATGCTTGTCACACCTTCAGGAATGGTGATAGAAGTCAGTCCGCTACAATAAGCGAAAGCATCACTGCCTATGCTTGTCACACTGCTGGGGATGGTTACAGATGTTAAGCTTATACATTGAATAAAAGCAGAGTCCCCTATTGCCGTAACAGAATAGCTATCCCCATTGTATGAGACCGATGATGGAATAACTACTTTCCCAGAATAGATATCGTAAGTTGAGCTATATGTTACCTCAACAGCCTTCCAACTCGAGTCTGTGATTTTATAGTAGATGCCACCTGACTTGAAATCATAGGCATGTGCGGTAATGCTCATCAACAGAGTGAGTATAAGAATGAGTGAAGATTTTAGTTTCATGATTTTACCTATTAGGTTATATTATAATCAAAATTCATACCTTGCAAGTAACCCTGTGATGCTATAACTTGACAAATGATATCCCATACTTGTTTGTTATATGCAGTGTTTGATTCTATCATTTTCGGGGCAGAATTAAGATTATTAGTAATAATATATGGATTCTTCTTGTATTTGGACAAGCTAGGGATGCTTATTGACTTAAAATCCAAAGCTGTGAGTCTAGCTCTTTGAAAGCCACCACCTCCCACCTCTATAGTCTTGCATGGAACGAAACTATACATTCCATTGATGGGGTTATTGAATGTAGCACCTTTGTAACAAGTGAATACTGTTTTTGATCCCCAAGTGCTAAGTCCCATAATTTCATCATAGTATTTTGGGATAAAACCGGCCAAATCTGTCTTGTATGTTTTTGCGGTATAAGTCCGTTTCTCTCCTACAACAAAAACTTTATCGAGAGCAAAATAAGGACCACCATGTTTGGATGAAATTGTAGAGCCAAATAAAATAATACTACCAACATCTAGATGTCTAAGGGACGTAAACTGCTCTTGTTTGCAACAACTATAATAGAAGGCATCACCAAAGACGAAAGGGTCAGTATTCTGGAATTGATGGTAGGCTGTAACACATCCTGGAACAATACAGCTTAAACAACCTTTAGAGCACCCCGCTTTGAGTGGTGAGCTAGACTTGACAACTAACCCTTTTTTATTCAGTGTTATGAAAGGCGAGTGTTGGAAAGTTGGGGCAAGAATAGGATCAACAGGAATATATGTTCTTAATATCTTGGACGTAGGTTCCCATTCTCCCCAAAACAAAAGATCTTGTATGGAAGAAAGAACTTTATTATTTACATATTGTCCTTTGGCAATAAGGAACTTCCGACGATGATCTCCGGTATTCCACTCCTTTATACTAGTTTTCTGCTCTTTGGGAGAGAGGATGTATTGTCTCCCAGGATGAGCGAATTGTACAATTTTAATAGCCATAGTGATAAAGATTTATTCGAATTCTTTTCATTACTTTGTAATATAATGAGAGTTTCATATCAATTATTTTTGAAATATATTTCCTCACTTCGTCTAAGTTGTTATTATTGTTTTATGGTATTTGATCATAATCATTCTTTCTTCAGCACACAAAAGCGGTGTGAGCCTTCTGTCACTCTTTGTCAGAAGGTTCCGGAAATAACCTGTAGTAAAAAGAATGAAATCAGCCCACACCTATAAAATATGGAGCACCTCTGGAACAGGGTACATCTATACGTTTATAGGAGGAACGGCTCTCAATCCTTGTTCCTTACTACGCAGTGAATTTTCCGGATTCTCTGACGGAACGCAGATGTGATGCTCCCTCGCATTTCGACCGATGTTTTTTAGCTCATCAGCGCGATAAAGATAGGAAACTTTGACGAAAGTCGTTCCATTGTGGGCTGAATTTTTTTATGAATAACGTCATTTTGCTGTTAATGAAGTCTTTAAGGGCTTTCTTCTTATGCAAATATAGTCTCTTCCTACATAACAAGCCGTACTTTCTTTATGCCACTTCGATGCCATTTTGATGTCATTTGATTTTTCGGGACAAAAGCGATATTTTCAGGATGTAAATTTTGGTGATTTGAACGAAGCTGCCTACCTTTGTGACAGAATAAAATGAAAGCCAGATGCAAAACGACTATCAACAACTATGTGAGGCCATAGAACGCCAGGTGGAACGAACGATGCAGACGCCACTGGACTTTAAATGGCTATCGGAACGTATCTTCGAACGTGTTCATGAGACGATAAGTCCTACTACGCTGATGCGCCTGTGGGGATATCGCACAGGAGTTGTACCACGACAGGCAACGCTTGACATCATGGCTCGTTTCCTAGGCTATGCGGACTTTAGAGAATTTCAGGACAAAAGTAAGGAAACGGCTGACTCTCTTAATGATCAGGGGATAAACGTTGAGGGGATAAATGAAGGCAAGCGATGGAAACAGAGATGGTGGGTAGCAGGGTTGGTAATTCCGGTTGTTGTTATCAGTTCCTGGTGGCTATTCAGCAAGTGCAGGAATACAAATACAGAAATGCCTGCGGGAGCTGAGGACTGGACATGCAGGTTGCGTAACCCGCAGTGCGATACAGACAGCCTGGATGTCTGGACCTTCGATCTGGGTGGCAAACCGTTGGAGGAAGACGGGACGCTGACGTATTTCATGAAGGACTTCGATGTGCATCAGGTTGTATATGGTTTGCCTGCGGGCGAGTATGAACTGCGGGTAAGGGCGTGGCATTTGCCGTGCGATACGGACAAGGCGCTCTATGATTATGAGAAAGCTGAGGACAAAGAGGAAGGAACAGCGTTGTCGAGAGCAGAGATCTATGCCGGACCTTTTGCCCAACGGGTAAAGAACTATGTGTCTGAACTTGATCAGGAAAACAGCAGCTATGAGAACGTGCTGCACTTTGTGGTTCTGGAGGATTCCATTCGCATCGGCTTCCGCTCGGATGAGAACTGGCAACGTTTCTGTCGCGCCCAAGCCGATGACTTCAGGCTCTACTTGCTACGACGGGCAACAACAGAGGAGGATTACCGACAGATGGAAGCACAACGAGACAGCGCCCAGCGCACAGATGATGCCCGGCCTCACCCTAAAACGGGCGACCGCATTCCACTGACGTACAATGGGATGGAAGCAGATGTTTTATATAACTATGTTAAGAACGGCAAGGTGGTAAACTGCTGGAAGGGGCACGAGGCGTCACTGCCCGAAGGATGGATAACGGAACAGGAGCCCAACCGCTGCAGGCTGGTACACAGGACTGACGTAGGACGAGGAATGGGTGACACCGACATCTACCTGGAATACAGCAGTGACAAGCCTGCCAAGCCTGGATTACTGATAGGACAGCGTTTGTTTTTAGAAGCAGGCACATATTACCTTACCGCTATCTTCTTTGCTCAAGGTGAGAACGAGATGCCGACAAACGTCAGTTTGGCAGCAAAAGGCTATGAAAGCAGTTGCCGGGCAAGCAGTCTGATGGATTGGAATTATTTCCCGATTACTCTTCGAGAGGCGCAGGAGATAACCGTCGGACTTTGGGCTCCCGAAGGATGCGACGTTCGGCGCGCCGGCATATCCGCACTAGTAGTGTGGGCAGCAAAGCCGTAGGCTATCTGTCCTTTTCTGATAAAAGTTATATCCTTGTTGGATTATTTGCCGGCAAAATCCCTGATGATGCGTAGGGTTGAAGAATCTGCGGCAAAGACAGAGTTGAGACCCTGCTCCTCGAAGGCGGGGTCGCAGGTATAATCGTCCCAAGGCTGCCACTTGTAGTTGAGCTGTGAAGCATATCCGCCCCATCCCCAGAAACTGCAGCCGACAAACTTTCCGCCTTCAACCTCCATATCGCGATACATATCTATCATCCAGAAAACAGCCTGATAATAACGGTCGCGGCCTACTGTGGGAGAGCCTGGCGTTACCGAATAGTTGTCGCGCGGATAGCCAAACTCCTCGAGAACCATAGGCTTGTTCAGGTCGCAGATTTTCTGGTAACATTCGTCTATGTATTCGGCCGTTTTGCTAATGGCATTATCTATGCTGTCTATCATAGAGGTAGGACCGTTGATCTCCTTTGCCTGGGCAATAGGACCGGATACGGAACCTATCCAATGCCAGTTATAAGGCCAGATGTGGATGCAGACGAAGTCAATCTCGGGGTAGGAATGAATCTCGCGGAAAAGGTCGGCATCCAGTTCACAACCCCAGATACCTTCGCTACCGGTAGTAACCAAGTGGTTGGGATCGAGACTCTTAATCAGACTTGCCTGATCCTTTACCCATTGTGCAAAGCATGCCTTGGTGATGCTGTCACCGGCAAAAGCTCGGGGCTCGTTGGCCAGTTCCCATGCCAGGATAGCAGGAGACTCGGTATAAGGCTTACCCGTAACGGTATTGGTGCGGTTTACGATATACCTGACGTGATTGGCAGCAAACTCCTTGGCCTTGTCGTTCTGTACGAACTGGCAATGGTACTTCTGGAAAGCGTCCCAGTCGTCCGGATCGGGCACAGGACCACAGCCGGCCCACTCCAGGTAAGCACCGAATCCGCCACTCCATTCCCATGCGTTGTTCAGATAAAGTGTTGCCGTCATATCACGCTTCTCCAACTCGGAAAGCAGATAATCCAGACCCTGAAGGATCGTATCGTTATACTCGCCCGGCTGGGACTGAAGAATAGGGGAGATGTGTCGGCCTAAACAGTCGGGGCCGTCGGCTCCCACCAGGACTCGAACGGTAGTAATACCTGTTTCTTTCATCAGGTCGAGTTCCTTCAGTAACCGTTCCCGGTTACCGCCTCTTCCTTCACTACCTAAGATGGCACCATACCAGAAGTTGGCACCTATGTATCGGTATTCTTCGTTACCAAGGAAGAATTTTCCGTCCTTAACGGTTACAAACTCTGTAACGGTTGTTTCCTGTTGCTGGCAACCACATATCGATTGGAAATTCTATTTATAATTATAAATTTAAATGCCCTCCCATTTGGGGGAGGGATGGGGAGAGGGGCTTCTCGTTATATAATAATCTTACTCTTATGATAATTATCACGGAAGGCTGTCGGGGAACAACCCTTCTTCTTCTTGAAGATGCGGTTGAAGTTGCTGATGTTGTTAAATCCGCACAGATAGCAGATGTCCGCCACACTGTTGGAAGAATCGACCAAAAGGCGGGCAGCATGACCCAGGCGAATATCAATCATATAATCAGAAACCGTCTTTCCCGTGCGCATACGGAAGAAACGGCTGAATGCTGCGGGTGTCATTCCTGCAATATCCGAAAGAGTCTTCAGGCGAATCTCCTCCTTGTAATTCTTGTCGATGTATTCCTCCACCTCACGTACCCGTCTGCTTTCGGGAGCATTCTTGACGTTGGCAAACGACTTGCTGGCCAACAGATGATAGTTTTTCTGCAAAGACAATTCGTACAGAATCTCCAATAGTCCCAAAATACGGTAGAAACCCGGCTGAGCCTGGGTAATACGCGTAATCTTACTATAGAGGCCCATAATGGCAGGAAGTTCGAAGGCTATGCCACGCTTAGCATTCTCGAACAGAGTTCGTAGGCTGCTCAGCTGATTCTTCTGCAAGAACTGTTCGCCCAACATATCTATGGGGAACTGAATGGTAATTTCGTGAATAGACTGGCTCTGACAATCGTACTGGTCCCAGGTGTGTTCCAAACCGCTTCCCACCAGCACCAAGTCGTATTTACCGAGAACCTCGATGCTGTCTCCGACAATTCGACGGGCACCATCGCAGTTTTCTACAAAGTTAAGCTCCATCTCTTCGTGTCTGTGCAAAGGATAAGAGAATCTTACCTTATCCCTATCCATCATATAGAAACAGTCCTTTTCGGAAAGAGGAGTTATCTCCGTCATTACATTGTCCATAATATATATATATGTATTTTTTTGGCCGCTAAATTATACAAAAGATGCGAAACGAGCAAATTTTATACCAAAAAGTACGCAAAAGATAACAACTCACGCATACTTCTTAATATTTTTTTGTATTTTTGTAGGCACATAAAAACCATCAAATTCTTATAAATCAGCAATGAAGAAAAGAGCATTTCTTAGCATTATGACGTTTGCCACCATTTTGCTAACCCTTACTGAAAGCGCTTGTGCGCAGAGTTCATGGAAGAAGCAGACCGCTCCGGTGATGACTCCCTGGGGCGAGCAGCTGACAGCCGACAATGTCTGGCAGGAATATCCCCGCCCCTCTATGCAAAGAAAGGACTGGATGAACCTGAACGGTGTATGGCAATACTTTAAGCGTTCGAGCATAAAGTACGACTACGAGAAAAGCGTCTCGTTCTTCTCCAAAGCCATACTGGTTCCCTTCCCCGTAGAATCGGCTCTGTCTGGTATTATGGACAAGAATTACTCAAGTAACAGAAATGCGACTTTCATGTACAGGAGAACCTTCAGCCTGCCTGATTCGTTCAAGGGAAAGAATGTGCTGCTTCATTTCGGTGCCGTTGACTGGCGCTGCTACGTTTATGTGAACGGTGAGTTGGCTGGAACCCACGACGGAGGGTCTGTACCATTCTTCTTTGATATTACCTCCTTGCTAAAAGAAGGAACGGAACAGGAACTGCAAGTTGCCGTATGGGATCCTACCAACGGGGGACAGCCCAATGGTAAACAAAGTGTTTCGCCCAGTGGTATATGGTACACTCCCAACAGCGGTATCTGGCAGACCGTCTGGCTGGAGCCTGTAAACCCCACTCATATTCTCAGTTACGAACCTATACCCGATATCGACAACTCCACCGTCAGCATAAAGGTGAAGACATCTGCCCCATGCGATGTTACGCTGACCGTAAAAGACGGAGACAATATTATTGCTGAACAAACAGGGAATTCAGAAAAGACGTTTACCCTTTCCATACCATCGGCAAAACTATGGAGCCCCGATGAGCCCAACCTTTACAATCTGAATATTGCGGTAAAAGGACAAGGGAATGAGGCTGATAAGGTAAGCGGATACTTCGGAATGCGGAAATTCTCGCGCGGAATGGTGGACGGACATCCTGCCGTACTGCTGAACAACAAACCCCTATATATGTACGGCCCTCTGGATCAAGGCTGGTGGCCCGACGGATTGCTGACCCCACCCTCCTACGAAGCTATGATCTACGACCTGCAGGTGATGAAAGACTTTGGCATGAATATGGTCAGGAAACACATCAAGCTGGAGAACGACTTGTGGTTCGACTGGTGCGACAAGAACGGACTGGTTGTATGGCAAGACATGCCTTCGGGCTGCGGAAGCGGACTGGTTGGAACCCTGGAATATAATATGCAGAATTTCTACCGCGAGAATGAAGCGCTCATAGAAGCTACACGACACCATCCCTGTATCGGAGCATGGGTTGTATGGAACGAAGGCTGGGGACAATTCCCCGAACGCGGAATGGCCCACACCAGAAGAGCTGTGAACAGCGTTATGGCTGCCAATCACGACCCAGGAAGATTCGTACACGCTGTAACAGGATGGGTAGATGTTGAGATGGGCGACTTCCTGGACGTACATTCGTACCCCGCCCCAGGTGCTGCAACCAATCCTGTAAACGAGCGAATTGCCTCGTGCGGCGAGTTCGGCGGCATCAACTTATTTATAAAAGGACACATGTGGGCCGGATCGGATGTCAACTACACAACCGTAGAAGATGCAGCGACCTACACCAGCCTGTACAACCATTATACCGACTGCCTGCAAAGACTTCAACAGGAAAAAGGCCTGTGGATGTCGGTCTATACACAGATTACCGATGTGGAACAAGAGTGTAACGGTCTGATGACCTATGACCGCAAGGTGCTGAAAGTATCACCCGAGCAGCAAGCCACCATGAAGGCCAATATACAACGTACTATCAATTGCAGGTTTAAAGGAGCAAAGACCATTGTTGCAGCTGGTGACGAGAATACTGGCATCCAATGGAAATACACGACAACGGAACCCGCCGGCGACTGGTACACGACAGACTTTGCTGCAGCAGGTTGGAAAACAGGTGCTGCCGGCTTCGGCGGAGGGGGCAGGACTGCGTGGTCAACCAGCGACATCTGGATCCGACGTAACTTCAAAATCAACAACGTAGAAGCCAGTCAGCTACCAGAACTCCGACTGTGGATGTTCCATGACGAGGATGCCGAGGTATACATCAATGGGATTCTTGCAGCTAAAACTACCGGCTATAATACCAAGTACGAACTATGGCCTTTGCTGCCTGAAGCCTTGAATGCCTTGAAGTTAGATGGCACAGACAACGTTATAGCTATCCACTGTAAGCAGACAACAGGCGGTCAGTTTATAGACTGTGGGCTGAAACTCAGCCAATACACAGACAACTCCGACCTGCAGGTAGAGCCAATGCCGCAAAAGACTCCTGCACCCGAATTCAAGAGCGAGAATGGAAAAGCCTATCTGATGACCTATACGCTGCCCACAAGCAAGAAGTTGCATTATGCATATAGTCTGGACGGTGCTAAATGGACGACCATCAACGGTAACAGAGGCATTCTGCAAGGAGATCTGGCCAACGTGGAAATGAACGCTCCCTTCGTACGCAGAATAAACACAGACGGGAAGAATGTTTTCCATTTGGTGGCAGACCCTATTGATGCCAGTCAGACGGGATTCTATCATCTGCAGAGCGAAGACCTTGTCCATTGGACAGTAGGCGAGAGCGGCAACATCCTGATAAAACCCTCTGCCACGGAAACAAGCAAAGGAGAATCGCCCGAATGGATATACGATGAAGCCTCATCGAATTTCTTTATCTATTGGAGTGCCAGGAACAGCGACAAGAACAGCATATTCCTCTCGACGACCAAAGATTGGAAGAAATTCTCATCACCACGTGTATTCTTTGCGCCCGGCTATTCTGCTTACGATATGCACATAGAGAAAACAGGAGAAGATTATACCGGATTCTTCTATAACAGCGACCGGAACATCTGCACCACACAGACTGAGTCAATAAAGATTTCTGCAACGAAATTCTCAGACCCGCAACGTGTCTTCAGCTCGCAGATATGTCTTCAGCTCGCAGATACCCAAATCGAGAGGGCCGCAAACCTTCCCTGCATTGGATAACAGCGGATGGTTCCTGTTGTACAACCCGACGGAGAACGGCGGACAGACAATGAGCCGGAGCGGTAACCCCAACGAGAACAAATGGTATCCTTGCGACGAAAACGAATTGACTCTGCCTGCCGAAGCCGAGCAAGGTTCTGTCTTGGTTATCACAACCGATGAGCTCAACACCATACTGGATTCGTTCTTCTACGAGGAATGCGATGTGCTTCCGACAGCAGAAATAGAGGCACAAATGTGGAAGTACCAGACAGCAAGTAGTGCTGCCACAAATACTGTCTGGACAAGAAAAGACTATAAGGAAACCTCTTGGAAAGAAGGGCTGGCAGGCTTTGGCGGAAGCAATCCTCCCGGAAGCGTCGTAAATACGGCATGG
>CADAWW010000091.1 GCA_902791675.1 uncultured Bacteroidales bacterium | reverse complement strand
AGGGACATACCTATCAGGTGTTGGATGTTACGGAACTCTTCTCCTGCGAGTTGGATACCATCGAAGATTTTGAAAACGCTAAGGCAAAGATTCCTGCAAGGCTGTTTTGAAGAAGTTAAAAAGGAAGTTAAAAAGGAAGTTAACTCACTTCGTTCGCGGACGATAGTTATAAGAAAGCGGGTGATTCTCAAAATCATCCGCTTTCTTATTTATTCTCGATTCTCAATTATTTCAGAGAATTGATGGTTTCCTGCAGGGCAGCAATTTTGCTCTCAGCATCAGAGAGTTTTTTACGCTCCAGTTCCACAACCTGAGCAGGTGCATTCTGAACAAAGCGCTCGTTCTGAAGTTTTTTCTGAATGCCCATCATAAAGCCTTGCAGACGCTTAATCTCAGTTTCTGCCTTCTCAATCTCAGCTGCAGCATCTATCAAGTTGCCCAGAGGAACGGCATATTCTTCTGTACCGATAAGGAACGACTGTGTACCTTCGCTCTTCTTCTCAACAACGGCAATCTCAGAGAGGCCTGCCAACTTCTGGATGGTATCAGCCCATGTGGTATTGTCGACACCTGCAGGAGCTTCCAGTTTAAGTGGCTCGCGGGGTGAGATGTTCTTGCTCTGACGGATAGCACGAACCCCAGAGATAACCTGCTTGGCGTGTTCAAACTGAGCAATAAGTTGGGCATCAGCCTTAGATGGAGCAGCAAGCTCTAACGTGCTAACCATGATACTTTCTCCCTCCTTGCGCTCAGCAATATGCTGGTAGAGCTCTTCTGTGATAAATGGCATAAAGGGGTGGATAATCTTCATCAGTTGCTCGAAGATATCCAACGTGGCCTGCAGCGTAGCGGCATCTATGGGAGCCTGATAAGCAGGCTTAATCATCTCGAGATACCAGCCAGAGAATTCATCGGTGAACAGTTTGAAGGCTGTCATCAATGCCTCGTTGAGGCGATACTTGCTATAGAGGTCGTTGATTTCTGCTATTGCTGTACGAATGGTAGCCTGCATCCATGCAATAGCCTTCTGGTTGGCCTCAGGTTGTGCAATATCTGCCTTTTCCCATCCCTTAACCAAGCGGAAGGCATTCCATATTTTGTTGCAGAAAGCGGCTCCCTGCTGACAGAGGTCTTCCTTGAAGAGAATGTCATTACCTGCAGGAGCAGCAAGCAGCATACCCATGCGAACACCATCTGCTCCATACTTCTCGATAAGGCCTATGGGATCAGGGCTATTGCCGAGACTCTTGGACATCTTACGACCAATCTCATCGCGTACAATACCTGTGAAATATACGCTGCGGAAGGGAACATCCTTCAGGTATTCTTCGCCTGCCATAATCATACGGGCAACCCAGAAGAAAATAATATCCGGACCGGTTACAAGGACGCTGGTGGGGTAGTAGTAGTTAATCTCTTCGTTGCCAGGATTGTTGATGCCATCGAACAGAGATATGGGCCACAACCAACTGGAGAACCATGTGTCCAATGCATCCTCATCCTGAGAGAGCATATCCATAGTGATATCCTTGCCGTACTTAGCCTGAGCCTTCTGTAGGGCTTCTTCCTTAGAAAGGGCAACAACAAAGCGCTCCTCTTCATCTTCATTTCCATTGATGAAGTATGCGGGAATACGATGTCCCCACCATAACTGACGGCTAATACACCAGTCCTGAATATTCTCCAACCAATTACGGTAAGTAGTAACGTACTTGGTGGGATAGAATTTAATCTTTCCCTCGAGCACAGGAGGCAATGCGATGTCTGCCATGTGCTTCATGGAGAGGAACCATTGCTTGCAAAGACGAGGCTCTACGGCTGTATCCTGATTGCGCTCGCTATAACCTACCTTATTCTCGTAGTCTTCAATCTTCTCCATCAGGCCAGCCTCTTGCAGGTCTTTGGTGATTTGCTTACGAACCTCCATGCGATCCATACCTACGTAGAGGGGACTCTGATCAGAGATGCTTCCATCAGGATTGAAGATATCTATAGTCTCTAGGTTATGGGTCTTGCCCAACTGGTAGTCGTTAACATCATGTGCAGGAGTCACCTTCAGACAGCCTGTACCGAACTCTACATCTACGTAACGGTCCTCAATAACGGGAATAACCCTGTTTACCAAAGGAACGATTACCTTATGACCGCGTAGCCACTGGTTCTTGGGGTCTTTGGGGTTGATACACATAGCGGTATCGCCCATGATAGTCTCAGGACGTGTGGTAGCCACTACAGCGTAATAGCCCTTGGCATCTTTGTGAATGATGTTACCAGAAGCCTCAGGATTTTCTGGGATTATCAGATTTTCAGGATCTGCCACATAATACTTCAAATGAAACAGGTGGCTCTTCTCATCGCGATAGATGACCTCTTCTGTAGAAAGAACGGTCTGAGCTTTGGGATCCCAGTTAACCATACGCAGTCCACGATAGATAAGACCCTTATCGTAAAGGTCGCAGAACACCTTTAGAACAGACTCACTTCGAAGTTCATCCATAGTAAAGGCCGTACGGTCCCAATCGCAAGAAGCACCCAAACGACGGAGTTGCTTCAGGATGATGCCTCCGTGTTCGTGTGTCCAGTCCCAAGCATGTTCCAGGAACTGCTCGCGTGTGAGGTCACGTTTCCTGAATGGTCGGTACCGGGCACCCAGCAGGCGTTCTTACCGTCAAGGCGAGCCTTGCGGACAAGAATATCCTGGATGGTATTGTTGAGCATATGACCCATGTGGAGCACTCCGGTAACGTTTGGTGGGGGTATAACGATTGTATAGGGTTCGCGACCATCAGGCTTACTGCTGAATAGTTTGTGGTCCAACCAATACTGATACCACTTGCTTTCCACTTCTGTGGGACTGTATTTTGAGGCTAATTCCATAATTTGATGAATACAAAAATGCTAATCGGGTGCAAAGATACAAAAATATACTGATATATAAAAGTCTTTTGGCCGATTAACGCAACAAAGTCTCTCAACGTGAGCATTATAGCATCCCATCTCGTTATGTGCATCAGGATACTTTGCATCCATAGCCTGTTCAATGTACTCAAATGCTAATAATGCGTCCTTTTTATAAACTTCGCTAAGCCTGTGCATCTACCAAAGAGTTTTAGGGTATATCTGTGGTGATGCCTTCTCTCATCAAGTTTCTGCATCCTCAAAGTCTTCCTTGACATAATAGGCTACTCCTGCTAAAAATTGTATGTCGGTAGAGTCACGACATTCTGGTTTAGTCCCCCACAAGATGATACTATCATTAACATGAGCATCATAATACAAGACGGCAAGGTACACATTGCTTAAATATGCTTTTGACGATCACCATCGTTTTAACAGATGGCGTGTTTTTCCTATATTTTTGTAAGGTTTTCTTTGTTCACACTTTCTGTATATTTCGCGGTAGGGAAGCATAACGCGGGAAGGTAAGTTCGTACGTTAGTTTACGATAACGAAATTGAGCACTCATTGGTACACTTTTCATCACCGTTTGAGGCTTTTGTATATACTTTTTCGATATTCATAAACAATCGTGTTGATTAAAAGGGACTTATTGTTATAATTGCCTTGGAGAATATTATCTATCTTCTACGTCTTCGTGTTGGTGTTTTTTTTTCAGGAATAACAATAGGAACAACGTAATATCCATCTTGCCAATCACCTGTTTGTATTTCACCTGTTGCTAATTTTTTTGTCCCCTTACCATTTGGTTTGCCCTCCTTTATTTCTCCCTCATAAACATCACCATTATCATATATGATTTTAGGAAGACCTGCAATAGAATCTTCGCTCCATTGCTGTTCTAACCAGCCGTTATCCACACGCCATCGACTTTTCCCCTCTTTTTTCCCGTCAGCATAATAATTATACCCTAACAAATCTCCTTCGGAATTATATGTTAAGTACTTTCCTTGTTTTACTCCATCATAAACCTTACATACATGGTGCTCGCCATTTGGATAGTATCCAGAACGCAACCCATTAAGATTAGATCCCACCATCTGATAATAAGAAATCGTACCATCAGCCTTCCTCTCTGCCTTATAGTTTTCTTCTTGGTTGTTCTTTGCATCCCACCCAGTCAGAATGGTATTTCCAGAATATGAGTAATATTTCATATTTTCGGGTAAAGGAACTAAGGTCTTCGTCGTGTCGCTATACATCTGCCAAAATATTCTCTCCCTCGCAAAATCGATATACATCTGGTCATTAAACTTTTTCTTTCCAGTCATTATTGCCATTCTACGCCCATTTTTGTTTCCGCTTTTATAGGAAAAAGGAGATGTTGTTCCATAATACTTCATTTCCACTTTATTTGGAGACCTATGTATAATATTTGCCAATGAAGAATAATTGTCAGACATAAATGTTATTTCTTCATGAGGATACCATTTGTAGAGATTGAATTTGATTTCTTTATTACTTGAAATAGGATCTTGTCCAGTTATTGTTTTATCTGTATCTATTAGGAGTGAGGCAGGCATCTCTCCCACATTGATATCGCCTAACGTTAGAGTTGCAGAATATGATTTCACAGAACTTGTAGATAACATATCAGCTCCGGCTTCAAATAAAGCAGATAATAGTGAAGATGCAGATTGTACAGCTAGGACCTCTCCGAAATGGCCAGATGGAGCAGAAGCTACAGCACGAGTTGTTTCTGTATGAACCGAGTTTGACATTCCCTGTAGTGACAAGACAGCATTATCCTTTGATTCTTTGATGCGTTGGTCTCCCCATTGCGCTATATACCTATGATTACCATCTTCTATCTTGGAGGTGTTTTCTAATACAGGGGATGAGTTATCTACGCTTCTTCCCTGATTATCTTTAAATTTAGAGAATTCCTTGTAAAATTGACAGCCTTCCCACAATTTTATATTAGGTTCACCTAATGCATCGACTTTTAATACAAAAGCTATATAAGGCTGATTGGCTTCGCCTTGCATGTCAGAGAACCATACCCCTTCATAATTCTCAGATTGCAATTCCTTGTTTAATAATTGTTGGTAGTATTCGCTCAATTTGTTACAATAATATTCCGCACTTTCTTGATGGTCAGGTATTTTTGAATACTCGCGAAAAAAGACATAGCTATCATATACACTATATAGATCTTCCGTCGTAAGATAATATTCTGCCAGAAGGGAACGCGACAAAATCGCTAATGAATCAAATGATTCTGTGCTACTAATCAGTGACTTACATAACCATATGGTTTCTTCTGCATTATTCTGTTCTGCACTCTTCTCTATTTGTTCCCATAATGCCAACTGTTTTTTGCTCGGCTTCTTGGCTGCACTCATATAAATTGGATACATCAAAAACGCCAAAACCATGACAAGATACAAGTTTAACTTTAGATTTCTTTTATTCATTGATTCGTTTTTTTCTGTGGCCTAATTTTTTGCTGAACAGTTCCTTGTGATGCGGCAACACCGCGCGACACCGTTTCTTTAAGAAGCTTTTCGAGTCCCTTTGGATTGAAAACATGCCAAAGTGCATCAGACATATAGAATCTTTTCAATTCGCGATTACAAGGTAATTTGTCCCACATTTCATGTACGTCTCTAGTTATCCATGGTGTTATCTCACCAGTAGTATAAACATCATACCAATCCAATACTTCTTTTATTTTCCCATCACTTCCTTTAACCTTATACACCGCTTTCAAGCGTCCCCCAGTAGGTTTTGCATTTGTTATAAGACTATCATACAACATTCTTATATCATCTGTTACAGAAGGTGCCCATGTTCCTATTGGCCGCCCTTTATCATTAACCAGATTTTCTGCCCTGTGACGGTATATGTCTTTTTTTTGAAGTTCTTCTGTTAATGCGGCAATCCGCTGTCTTTGTTCATTCTTTTTTGTACTCAACTTACTAGCATCTATGAGATTTACTTTATCTCTAGAGTTGTCATACTCTAATACAGGGGAATCTTGTGCATAAACACTTGTTAAACCAATGCTCATAAGCATTCCAATAATTATATTTTTCATATTTCTTATTAAGGAATTAGAGTTAATAAATCTTTGAGTTCTTTCTCTATTTGATCCAAATTGGAATCATTATCATGTTTGACATTTTTAGACTTCACATTACCTAACATATTACTCATTCGAGATTGTTTGCCGTCAAATGTGTTTTGGGAGTTAGGTGAAGACATTCTTGCTCTTGAATAGTCACCGCCTAAACGTTGACGTTGCTTAAGATTCATATCATAAGGGTTTGTCCGCTCTATATTATACTGAAGTTCCTCACGACTTTCCCTAAGATTATTCATTCTGTTTTGGATTTTTCTCTGTCCCTTGGCTGCTGCTTCCGCTGCAGCAGCATCACCCAATTCTTTCCTTCTATTCTCGTCTGCTATTCTTTCAGCCTCCTTTTCTGCTTCTTCTTTGGCTCTAATAGCTGCATTTCTTGCTTCTATGATTTCATTTTGAGCCCTTATTGCATCGTTTTTTGCTTTCTGAGCTGCATCCTTTTTTTGTTTATCTAATTCTGCTTTCTTTTTCTTTTCCAGCAGTTGCGCCTCTTTTATACGTCGCTCCAACTCTATTTCTAACGTACGCTTTTTCTCTCGCCCATCATTAATTTTTTTTCTTAGGCTTTCTATTGTCGCTTTACAAGAAATTATAGAACTCTTTATATTATCAATATCTTTATCTATAGAACGCAAAGCATTATCTCCCATTAGGTTCTCGTCCTCATACGTATATCCTTGTTGTATTAACTTGTCCTTCCTTGACTGGGCATCAAGTAAATCACTTTCAAGACGTGTCAAACGATTTTCTTCTGATTTAATTTCGTTTTCCCAATTACGAATTGCACCATCCCATTGATTACTATTTGATTGAGCAACAGAGTAATCATGAAAAGCTACAAGACAAAGAATCAGCAAAAGCTTGAATTTGAGATTCATTTGGTATTTTTTCTTCTGCCTCCTGAACTCCCCAAGTCAGCGGTTAATATCCATGATAATTACGTGGAAACAAAAAAGGCATGGGAGTTACTACTTCTGCCCATCCCTGTTCTCAGGCCTTCGCATTGCCCCACTTCAAGGATAAGCAACGCAGCCAGCCCACGCCAAGTGATTATATATACACCTAAAGCCATAATTTATATATAGCAATAGTTGGGATATAATCTACCCACGCAGACGCTTATCGTTGCATTATATCCTGTGAAGTGATTCTAAGTTGCGAAGTTAGAGAACACAGAATGATAACGTCCGTAAACGCCTTTTTGAGACCAGCCCTACAAACGGCTTGGTGGTCTCTGTTCCAATAAGATTCTGACATCGCTCGTCCTTTTAGAGTGGCTTAGTCGGTACAAAAATACGTGATTTTTTCAATTTCTCATATTTTTTGCAAAAAAAAATCAGAAAACCCTGTTTTTTTATAGAATCATACCGGTTTTTCTAGGCAAATATGGAAAAAACGGGGGTCACCTGCAAACTTATGTTTTATTCTCCTATGCCCTTGGGTAAGAGATCTTGTAAATTATCTAAGGCTGATTGTCTCTGATGCATAGCCTTCTTCCGGTAACCATTGAAAATTGAGAATTGATAGTTGAAAATTGAATGTTTTCGTCTTTCTTTTTTTTTCCTTCGTTGAATAACCGGATTTTTTGTTGAGTGAGAAACATTCGTAGAATGGGTCGGTGGTTTGGAATGGTGATGATGTAAGTTTACAATCGGACTCAATCCAAACTACTGACAGAAATACGGCAGTGCTGCTCTCTCAATAAAGAATAAATAGTTCTAGGTTATTTATAAGATATCTTGTCCGTTAGGGTATAGGAGAACAGAAACCAAACATGGGGCATTACAGGTGATCCGTATTTTTCTCGCATTTTGAAATTAATTTAACCCACTATTGGTTGTGAATTATGAATTAAATGACTACCTTTGCAGTCACTATGCATTCAAAAGAAGAAAAACTGGCGGCATTCGGCAGATTGCTGGATGTAATGGATGACTTGAGGGAGAAATGCCCTTGGGACAGGAAGCAGACGTATGAGAGCTTACGTCCCAATACGGTAGAGGAGACCTTCGAGCTTTGTGATGCCTTGTTGAAAAATGACGAGAATAATATCTGTAAGGAATTAGGGGATGTCCTGCTTCATGTTGTTTTTTATGCCAAGATAGGCAGCGAGAGCAAAGCCTTCGATATTGCCGACGTATGCAATAAGTTGTGTGATAAACTGATATTCCGCCATCCTCATGTTTATGGTGATGCCGTTGCCAAGACTGCTGGTGATGTGGTGGAGAATTGGGAGAAGATAAAGCAAAGAGAGAAAGACGGAAACAAAACAGTTCTCTCTGGTGTCCCTGATGCCTTGCCATCATTGATAAAAGCTTATCGTATCCAGGACAAAGCAAGGAACGTTGGCTTTGACTGGGATAAGAAAGAAGATGTCTGGCAGAAGGTACGTGAGGAATTGGGTGAGTTGGAGGCTGAACTCAGAGAAGAGGACAACAAGAAAAAGCAAACGGCCGAGTTGGGCGATTTCCTGTTCAGCGTTATAAATGCCGCCCGTCTGTATCACCTGAATCCCGATAATGCCTTGGAACATACGAATCAGAAATTCATCCGTCGGTTCAATTATGTAGAGCAGAAGGCAAAAGAGATGGGTCTGCAGTTGCAGCAGATGACATTGGCTCAGATGGATGAGTTATGGAATGAAGCCAAGAGCTTAGAGAATCATGAATAAAACGAATAAGAGGATGCGTCAATAGACGCATCCTCTTCTCATCATAATTTAACTTGAATGATTGGTTGGTAAAAAAGCGATGAGGCCAAGCCTGTTATCTTCTGTGATGATTGTTACTCCTTTTTCTTTGGTCAAACTGTCTTAGCATCATGCGATGATAGATGTCTTCGGCCAGCATAGCTTTGTAAACTTTCTGGGCAGGTACGGCTTTATACAATTTCTTGTAGTAGCTTTCCTGAACCTCAGCCATTTTTGTGTTTAGTTCGCAGATTCGCTGAATCTTGTTTGTGTAATCCTTTTCGGAAGGGTTTGCGTCTTTGGGGATTCTCTTCAGCGTAAAGATTTCTTTCTGCAAGTTGCGCTGTTCTTCCTTCATCTGGTGGAAGATAGGGAAGAAAGTTTGTGCTTCTGCACTGGTGAACTCGGCTTTCTTGGTAATGAATTCCTCCAGCTTAGCACGGAACTCCTCGGGGTTAAACTTCCACCTTTCCTGCTGCTGTGCCATTGTGCAGAGACTTGTACACAGCTGAATGATGATAAGTATAAATATTCTTTTCATTTTTTTTCTTTATTCTGCTTCCGTCAGATAGGTTGCAATTTCCATATTGTTAATCATACTATAATCCAATGCGTCTTCTATATACTGACTGTTGTCAGCCTCGAGCGGCATATTCTGTTGTCTGAAAACGTTCATAAGTAATGTCGTGCCAAGAACACATCCGGTCAGCATGGCAGCAATACTCCAACGTATCATCCTCCTGCGTTTTCTCTGACGCTCTATGCGCTTCATTATACGCTGAGGAAATTCGTTGAAATAGTTCTCTGGAACACGAAAGGGATTCTCGTTTCCGAATCTATCCATTATAAGTTTTTCCTCATTCATTGTTTCACTCATTTTCATTTTCTGTTAATATGATGTGTTATAAGAGAAATGGTTTAATCGTTTTGCTGAAAAAAATCAGTTATTTTTTTTACGGCATGATGATACGACGCTTTCAAGGCTCCTATACTGGTGCCAAGCATCTGGCTCATGTCTTCGTATCTCATCTCTTGGAAGTATTTCAGATTGAAGACAGCTTTCTGCTTGTCGGGCAGACGTGAGATAGCCTCCTGAAAGAGTGCCTGTGTCTCGTCTCCGTCAAAATAGGGGTCAGCGAGAAGCTGGCTGGTAAGAAAATCGTCGGTTCCTGTTGTGATGTCGGTACTCCTTTTTTTCTTCTCAAGAAAACTCAGGGACTCATTAATGGCAATACGGAAGAGCCAGGTGCTGATTTTGGATTCTGCACGGAAATCATCCAATGCCATCCAAGCTTTTAGGAAGGTGTTCTGTAGTACATCATCTGCATCCTCGTGGGTAATAACAAGCCTTCGGATCTGCCAATAAAGAATCTCTTGATACTCGTGTACCAAGGTGTTAAAGGCTTTCTCTCTTTGCGAACTGTCTTTTAACTGGGCTATGATGCGTACTTCATCAATCATCTCTCAGTCTCTTAGATGCAGAAAAGGAACTTTGGTTTAAAAACTATCCAAACAATTTTCGATTATCGTGTCGTAATGGTAATTGTCCGGGTGCTCCTCTAATGTTCCCTCTTGGTTGGGGTATAGGGTGTAGTAGTCGAGGTAAACAGAGAAGTCCGATTGTATCGGATAAGTCCTGTGTTTGGGCTGTTCTGCTTGCTGATTCTCTGCCTTAAATCTCTTACCCCATTGTGTTATAGGTGCTTTGCCTATCTCCATACGAATCTTGTCTTGTTGGAGGCTGTCAAGCTCTTCCATCACAAAGAAGGTCAGATCCAATGGCTTCTCTAATCGGATGCAGCCATGACTGACGGCTCTGGTCTTAAGCCTGAAGGCAGATGGCGTGTTCGTGTCATGAAGATAGACAGCATGGTCGTTGGGAAAACGGAAAATGATGCGTCCTAAGGAATTTCCTCTTCCGTTTTCTTGTCTGATGGTATAGTGACCGCTATTCAGTTGAGAAGCACTCAGTGATGTGGGATTTACCGTCTCGTGCGTTCTCTTGTCGATAATAGTGTATCGGTGGCGATTGAAATATGTGGTATCTCCTGTATGTAAAGGTGCTATCTCGTGGCGTATAATGCTGGGTGGTATAACCCAATACGGATTCAGTTCCAGTTTGGATATCTTGCTCACCAGCATTGGAGATTTATGTGCAATGGCTCCTCCGCATACGCGCATGCTAAGGATGCTGTCTTTCTCCTCGTTGACGGCTGTGAGTTCAAAGCCTGCCAGGTTAACCCAGATGTATTTTCCCTGTGGACGAGGATAACGCCATCTGGCTCTCTCCATATTAATGCGTGCCAGACGTGCGCGTTCTTCATTACCTTCCTTCTTGGCAGTAAGATAATCTTGCTTCAGCTTCTTATATAGGGGGAGGCGCGGCTATGTTTCCTGACCGGGCTTCGTGGAGGGCATGCATATAGAAACTGTCTTTTGCGGATTCTATGTGAATGCTGAAATGGTGCCGTTGTGAAGGCTCTGGGTATGACTTCTCGGATTCTATATTATTAAGAATATCAGAGGGTAATGTATATCCATAACGTTGGCCTGTAGCATACCTCAGGTAGGCTGTTGTCAGTTGGTATTCCAACTGGCCCATCAGCTTGTTTATGTCTGCCTTGCTTTCTTTTCTGTTTCTTAGTTCCTGTATGCTTTTTTCTAATTTGGGGACCAGGAAACCAGATGTGTTCAGCCCATCCTCCTCCACATTTCTCAGATAGGAAAGTAGTGTGTCTGCATTATCGCCTACACCATGTCTGGTTATCCAGACAAAATGCCCCTTCTGGGTGTAATATTTCTTGGTAAAGGCGTCTGCGTACATTTTGGGCTCGTTCTGTGCGAGTTGTCCTATTTCGTCCCGTATATGCCGACTCTTGAGACTGTATTCCGGAAGAATCCACTCTTTTATGTCTTGCATAAAGACAAACTGTTCTTGCTTGCCATTGTTCTCTTTTTGGCAAGATATGAACATAACGATAAGGGAGAAGAGTAGTAGTTGCTTAAAGGGAAGAGGTTTCATCGAATAGAAATCTTACGCACTACCTTTCCTATTTTTACCAGGTAGCAACCCTTAGGCAAGTTGGCCGAATATGTCTTTCCGGTTGTGTCTGTTTTTATGGTAGTAACTTTAGTACCGGTAAGATTGAAGATTTCTATATCCTCTCCATAAACTCCGGAGACCTTAACGGTATTTCCGCTGGCAACAATAGTGATAGCAGATACACTGGTCTCGATGCCGTCATTATCTGTCATTTCCGTTGCAAATGCTGGGATAAGAGCCAGCATCAGAGGTAGTATTATGAATAGAATCTTCTTCATATTCTGGTCATTCTTAACGCAAAGTTATTGCTTTTATTTTATTGACACAAGTTTTTTTGCTAAAAAAATGACGTTTTCCGTCTTTTTTTTTATAATTTGATGTTTAAACCTTCAAAAGCGAGCTTTGTTGACGGAAAAACGGCTGTTGCTTCTGCCAACAAAGCCTCCTCGTCGCTTACTCTGGCACTAAAGTGTCCGATATACAGTTTTCCGACATGCGATTTCTTGGCAATGGCGGCTGCCTGGGATGCTGTAGAGTGGAGGGTTTCCTGTGCCCGTTTCAGTAGTTCTTCGGGGTAGGTTGCCTCGTGATACAGGAGTGTTACGTCTTGTAGTATCTCTGTTATCTTTGGCAAATATGCTGTATCCGAGCAGTAGGCGTAAGAGCGTGCCTTGTCTGCTGCTGTTACCAGTCTGTCGTTGTGGATAAGGATGCCGTCTTCTGTTGTCCAGTCGGCTCCTGCCTTTATGTTGTTGATTTGCGAGAACGGGATGTTGAAGGCCTCTATCATCTCGCGTCTGATGTGGGGCAGGGGAGGTGTTTCCCTAAAAAGGAATCCTGAGCAGGGAATCCTATGCTGGAGAGGGATGCTCCATACTGTTACGCTGCGGTCTTTATATATAATATTATGTACGCGCGTATCAATGGGATGGAAGATAATCTGAAAGGTAATGCCTTCGCAGTATATCCTTATTATATTGTCCAGGAATTCCTGAAGTTGCTGAGGGCCGTGAATGTGCAATTCGGCTGTTCTGCCTAACAGGGCCATTGTGCTGATAAGTCCGGGCAGGCCAAAAACATGATCTCCATGATTGTGGGAGATGAAGATGTGTCCTATGCGTGCCATTGGCAAACGCATCTTCTGCATTTGAATCTGTGCCCCTTCTCCACAGTCAATCATGTAGTATTTCCCTCGGATATTTACAATCTGGGAAGTAGGCAGATGCCTGAGCGTTGGCTTTGCAGATCCGCATCCTAATATGTTGACTTCGAATATTTCCATTCCTTAATCTTTCGAAAATCAGAAAAAGGGACAGCTCTTGCTGCCCCTTTTAATTATGATTTGCAGTTTCTGTGCAATTACTCGCCAGCCTGCATCTTAGCCTTCAGAGCTGCCAAAGCATCCAAATCGCCCAGGGTGGTGCTAGCAGCCTGGTTCTGGATTGCGGGAGCTTCCTCCTTGCGAGGAGCTGTACGCTTAGTGGCCTTCTTTGCCTCGCGAGCTTCTGCACGCTGAGCATCCTCATAGATGCGGCTATGGCTCAGGATAATGCGCTTGCTCTCCTTGTTGAACTCGATAACCTTGAATTGCAGCTTCTCGTTGAGCTGAGCCTGGCTACCGTCTTCCTTAACAAGGTGCTTAGGAGTAGCAAAGCCTTCTACACCATATTCGAGTTGGATAACTGCGCCCTTGTCGAGCATCTCAACGATAGTTCCCTCGTGGATGCTGTCCTGAGTGAATACTGTCTCGAATACGTCCCAAGGATTCTCCTCCAACTGCTTGTGGCCGAGAGAGAGACGACGGTTGGTCTTGTCAATCTCAAGTACGCAAACCTCGATTTCGGCACCAATCTGAGTGAACTCACTGGGGTGCTTGATCTTCTTTGTCCAACTGAGGTCGCTGATGTGGATAAGACCGTCAACACCTTCCTCAATCTCAACAAATACACCAAAGTTGGTGAAGTTGCGAACCTTTGCAGTGTGCTTGCTGCCAATGGGGTACTTCTCCTCGATGTTCTCCCATGGATCGTCCTTCAGCTGCTTGATACCCAGAGACATCTTGCGCTCCTCGCGGTCCAGAGTCAGGATAACTGCCTCTACCTCGTCGCCTACCTTCATGAAATCCTGAGCACTGCGCAGATGCTGGCTCCAGCTCATCTCTGAAACGTGGATCAGACCCTCTACGCCAGGAGCGATCTCAACGAATGCTCCGTAGTCAGCCATAACAACGACCTTACCCTTAACGTGGTCACCAACCTTCAGGTTAGCGTCCAAAGCATCCCATGGGTGAGGAGTCAACTGCTTCAGACCCAGTGCGATGCGCTTCTTCTCGTTATCGAAGTCAAGGATAACAACGTTGATCTTCTGGTCGAGCTCAACGATTTCCTTGGGATCGTTAACGCGGCCCCAGCTGAGGTCTGTAATGTGAATAAGACCGTCTACGCCACCAAGGTCGATGAATACACCGTAAGAGGTAATGTTCTTAACAGTACCCTCGAGTACCTGACCCTTCTCGAGACGACCAATAATCTCTTGCTTCTGAGCCTCGAGCTCTGCCTCGATGAGAGCCTTGTGGCTTACTACTACGTTCTTGTAGTCCTGGTTGATCTTGACAACCTTGAATTCCATGGTCTTACCTACGAAGATATCGTAGTCGCGGATGGGCTTAACGTCGATCTGTGAACCGGGCAGGAAGGCCTCGATGCCGAATACATCGACAATCATACCACCCTTAGTGCGGCACTTAACGTAACCCTTGATAATCTCTTCCTTCTCCAGTGCCTCGTTTACACGATCCCAGCTGCGGCTAGCGCGAGCCTTCTTGTGAGAAAGAATCAACTGACCCTTCTTGTCTTCCTGATTCTCGATGTACACCTCAACAGTGTCACCAACCTTCAAGTCGGGGTTGTAACGGAATTCACTTGCAGGTATGATACCATCGCTCTTGAAGCCGATGTTAACTACAACCTCACGCTTGTTCATAGCGATAACGGTTCCATCAACTACGTCGTGGTCATTTACCTTGTTCAGAGAACCATCATAGGCCTCTTCCTGAGCCTCGCGGCTTGTTTCAACTTTGCTGTCACCATTGGCATATGCTTCCCAATCGAAGTCTTCCAGAGGTGCAACGTTTTTCAAATCTGCCATACAGATTAATTAAATGTTAATACTAATGTTAATAAACGCGGGCACAAAGGTACAATAATTTTTTGTCACGACAAGGCGTTTTAGTGACTTTTTTATATTCTTTTTCTTTTTTTCTTGTCGGGCAATCTTTTTTCTAAAGGAAAAAAAGATATTACTATACCAGGTTTTTTATATTCCAAAGTTTGGAATGTACGTTCCAAAGTTTGGAATGTGCATCCCAAAGTTTGGAATCTACGTTTCAAAGTTTGGAATGGAAAAATCTCTTAGGGAGAGAATCTTTTTCCTCGTGTGTTCCGAAAGTTTTCCTTGGTTAGCAAAAATAAGCATAATGCATGTAAATTGCATTTGTTCTCTATATATAATATAATGTATAGGAGCCCAGAAGAAAACTTTTTTTTCAAAAAAAGACGGAAAAGCTTGGTGGGTATTGAAAAATAGTGTACCTTTGCACTCGCAAATCGGAAATGGCTTTGCCGGGCGCGGTTAAAAAGGCCTCCGATGTGGCAAGGGCGTTTAGCTCAGCTGGTTCAGAGCATCTGCCTTACAAGCAGAGGGTCGGCGGTTCGAATCCGTCAACGCCCACAATACTTTACATGGCTCCTTAGCTCAACTGAATAGAGCATTTGACTACGGATCAAAAGGTTGCAGGTTTGAATCCTGCAGGAGTCACCTCCTGGCAGAGGCCAGTGGACGGGTAGGTAGGTAAGTGGTTAAAACGGGCAGACTGTAAATCTGTTGCCTCACGGCTTCGGCAGTTCGAATCTGTCCCTGCCCACACAATGTAAGGTTTGCGGAAATAGCTCAGTTGGTAGAGCACAACCTTGCCAAGGTTGGGGTCGCGAGTTCGAGTCTCGTTTTCCGCTCGCTTTTTTCTTCTTGTTAGAATACATGCCTGTCACGCATGGGGTCACGAGTTCGAGCCTCGTACGCACCGCCACATAGCAAAAAGTGTTTTTCATGGTATTAGATTTTTAAGGTAAGATTCAAGGTCAGTGATGATATTGAATCTTTTTTTTGTTATATGCTTTTTGTGAAAATCCATAAAAATGAGGATTGCGGGTTTAAGAAGATTGGAATATCTTTGCACCCGAAATGACAAGCCACAATAAAATAGACAAGACGGACGTGATTATAGTTGGTGCAGGCTTAACAGGTCTGACGACTGCCTATTGGTTAAAGCGAAGTGGAAAGAAGGTGCGTGTTGTCGAAATCGACAATCGCATTGGCGGACAGATTCAGACACAGCGCTTTAATCATTATATATATGAGACTGGTCCATCCACAGGTGCTGTGTCGACACCTGAGGTAGCAGAATTGATGAATGATCTGGCTGATACATCACAGGGCGGATGCCAGATAGAAACAGCTCCTGATGCTGCCAAGCGCCGACTGATATGGAAGGGAAAACGTTTTTGGGAACTTCCTTCCGGACCACTCAGTGCCATTTTCACTCCGCTGTTCCGTTTCTCGGATAAACTGCGCATTCTGGGCGAACCATGGCGTAAGCGTGGCAATAACCCAAACGAGAGTGTTGGGGCTCTGGCAGCCCGCCGTTTGGGTCAGTCCTTTGTGGATTATGCCGTAGATCCCTTTATATCTGGCGTTTATGCTGGCAATCCCTATACCTTGGTTACCCGTTATGCATTGCCTAGGTTGTATGCCTTAGAGCGTGACTATGGCAGTTTCATACGTGGTGCTATTGCCAAGAGAAAGCAACCAAAGACTGATCGTGACCGTCTGGCCACCAAAGAGGTTTTCTCGGCACGGGGCGGACTGAGCCATATTCCGCAGGCTGAGGCTGATTATATTGGGATGGACAATATCTCCTTGGGTGTCAGCGACGTCAGAGTCAGTCCAGAAGGACAGGGGTGGACAATAGTATTTTTGGATGCTTATGGCAACGAACAACAACTCCAAAGCCGCTGGGTTGTTACTACCTGTGGTGCATACAACCTTCCGGAGTTGCTGCCTTTTATCGACAAGGAGCGTATGGATGCCATAGCTGAATTGAAATATTCTCCTATCATAGAAGTTAATGTGGGTATGCCCGAGACATTTGGCGGTGACTATTGTGCCTTTGGCGGATTGGTGCCTACAAAGGAGAAACGGCAGATATTGGGAATCCTCTTTCCATCGGCTTGCTTTACGGGGCGTGCACCAAAAGGTGGGGCATTGTTCTCCTTCTACCTAGGTGGTGTCCGTAATTCCGAAATGATGGACAAGACCGATGATGAGATTCGCGCAATCGTCACCCAGAACCTACACACTATGCTGAAGTTTCCTGCTCAGGCAAAGCCGGACTTCATTCACATATCGCGCCACCAACTTGCTATTCCGCAATATGATATAAATAGCGGACGCCGCTTTAGTGCTGTGGAATCCTTGGAGCATCAGTATCACGGTCTGATTTTGGGAGGAAACCTGCGCGATGGCATAGGCATGTGGCATCGTATCACACAGGCTGCAAATATCGCTAAAAGAATAATAATGTCAGAATAATAGATTAAAGCAATGAAGAAAATCATTTTAACTGCATCGCTTCTTGTGAACATTACTTTTTTGGTAAAAGCCGAAACGAGAGAAGCAGTAGTAGACACGTCACGAGTCTATAACCTTGATGAGATTGTTGTGGCTCCTCGTACTAAGGAGTTCAAGAGCCTGCGTTTGCAGCCTGTCAGCTCTACCGTTATTACAGGCAAGGAAATAGGCAATCTTGGTCTTCGTGACCTTCGCGACCTGTCCAGTTATGTTCCGGCCTTCGTGATGCCCGACTACGGAGCCCGTTTTACTTCGTCTATCTATGTACGAGGTATCGGCACTCGTGTAAACAGTCCGTCAATGGGTATC
>CADAWW010000090.1 GCA_902791675.1 uncultured Bacteroidales bacterium | reverse complement strand
ACCAACAGGCATCTCACCTGTTATCTCTCCCGAGGAGAAACTATCCATAGAAGGGTAGCGGTAGCCTTCGCCATATATTAGGGATTGGCAGAAAGGATTCAGGCCTACTGTCCAGTAAAGCTGACTCTGTGCATAGTTTATCAGTACCTTATCTCCCAGAAACCTTCCTAATACAGCAGCCGCCTTTCCTGTGGAGAGGATAATTGCTTCGTTTCCGTTAAAGATATTGAACCAGACGGGGAAACGCTTTACATAATGGCGATTATCCAGTTGTACGCCACCTTCACGTAATTGACGAACATATAGTTCTTTGGCATTCTCTGGTGCAAAGATATGTAACGACTGGAAACCGCTCTCGTCGGTATATTCGTCAGTAAGATAAGTACCAGAAGATGCCATCTCGTACGGATATGTATATGGCATCAGACTTCCAAGATACTTAGCGTATAGCTTTATGGCAGCCTTCCATCGCTTTATTTCTTTGTTATATGGTTGCGACTTACACAGGTCTGTCAGCGCTAAGGAAAAGAGTTGTTCTCTTGATTGATGGATAAAGTGTACAATAGACTTGCGGCTTTCATCTTCAACTCAGGCTTCTTTCCTTTGGTCTCCTGGCATTGTAGTGTATAGCTGATGTATTGTGCAGCTTTCTGTGCATAGGATGTTTCATGAGTTAAAATATAAAGTTGTGTAGCAGCCCATGAAGCAGTCGCTGTAAAGAGCGATGGTGGCGTATTGTAAGTGTGTTCCATGATATGGGCATATGGCAGAATGCCCTTTTCATCGTATTGGGTGGCTGCATACTCGAAATCTTCCTTTGCTGCTGAAAACAACGATGGATATAACGGATGTTGCTCTCCTAAAACACGACAGGCAAATGCCTCGTAAGCGGCATACAGGAAGTTGTCGAAGGCATGGTTCTGCGTGCGAACGGTATGAATATCATCGAAAGTCCCGGACTTGTTATCCGTCCAATGCAGCAAACCTAAACTGGATGCATGATATCCGTCACCCAATCGGCATTGCAGGATAAACTTCAGTCCCCAGCAGGCTTCTTCTTTCAGACGTTCAGACAAGTCCTTATTTATATGTTTATATCTTTCGGAAGCCTCCAGGAGGGCAAAAGCGACATCGGCTGTCTGGAGTGTCTGTTGCGAGAGGTCGCCGGCATCGTGCCAACCACCACCATAGGAGAAACTACGGCCGCTGTAATCAGCATAGAGGTCGGAATGGCAGGCATCGTGAATACCCCTTACCTCACAACCGCATCGCTGACAGAAGATATAATTCAGTACACGCCATGCTGAAGGTTGGAATATGTCATTCCCTATTGGGAAAGGTTCTGAAAGAATACTGTCAACTTCTATGCGGTAAGAACCTTGTTGGGTTAGGGCAGAAAAGTCAATTAATCCAAGAGTGCCGATACTTCCGGCTGATGATGCTACCTTGCCGCTGTGTATGGCCTTCCCTTTGTCTATATCAATAATACTGTAAGGCTTTCCGATGTGTGTACGATTCACAACAGCCGTTTTGTGTCCATTTGTCAGGTATCCGCTCATGGAATAGGAAACCATATTATCCTCCGGTTCCCATCCTCGTTCCTTGGCTTGATACCCCGTTTGTTCCAACCTCAGATTACGGATAGAATATTGAACGGAGTCAACTCCCGTTACAGGCTGTCGTCCTTTGATATCAGTATATATCCTAATGCTTTTAACCTGTTCGCGGGGAAGTTCTCCCAACTCATAGACAATATGGTTCCATTTATTGGGAATCAGGTTTATGAGATGCGCTCCCACCTGAGCCGGTGTGGCATTATTCAGCTGAAGGTTTAGGTTTACAATGCCTGTTCCATTGATTGTCGGAAGGACTTCAAGTGCTATACGGTCGAACGGCTGAAGGTTCTTGTCATCCATAGAAATGGAATAATCCACAGTTCCAAAGATAGCATAGTCGGGATCGTTGGGCGAACCGACGGCTCTTTTGCCTGTTGTAGTCGGGACATTAAGTTGTATCTCCTTAGCAAGTACACAACTTGTAAGTGCCTTTCTCTCCTTAGCGTATGTATCGTAGGAATGCAAGGTGTCTATGGGTAATGGAAATGTCTTGCCATCCCATACGGCCATTAGTAGAACAAGCAAGACATTTAACACCATAGATTCTAGTTTTAGTAATTATAGATACAACACCTTTTTTGATGATTACTTATCACCCTTCCTCTTTGGATTCTTTGGAAACCAACCTTTACGAACACGTTCGCGTTGTTGGAACAGTTCAAGGATACTCCATAGGCAGGAGCAGCCTGTAACTCCTAGAATAGCTGCGAAGAGCGTGTTGGAAACAAAAAGAGAACCCGTGAGCAATAGAACGCCCAAAATGGCAAATACAGGCCAGCAGCGGATACCCCAGAAGTATTCGGCTTTTATGACGATGGGATGGAAGACGCCAATTATTAGAAAAGTAGCGACAGCTATAATAATACCTTGGAAATGCACTATAATTATTTATTTTATTCCTGGAGTAAGGTGATAACGCATATTAGCCTTCTCAAGCAATTTCGTCTCTTTTGTGAAAGTCGCGTTATGAGTAGGATCACCGGCAAGGAGACGGACTATCTGTAAACCTTTCTTATAGAATTCCTGCATAAAGAGGAGTATTTCCTCAGTTTCTATATTCTCTGTAGAACGTACCATACAGCCTTTCTTAGCATAATGGGTAAGGCGTTCAGATACAGTATCGGATGGGTATAGAATAAGGTCGGCTTGTTGTAGGAACTGCATGCCACGTACCGAAACCAAATCAGGATCACCTGGACCAGCTCCGACATACTCCACGTGACCGCCTAATTGAGCCTCGCGTGTTATAGAGATACTGATTGAACATATATCGTCCAACGTTTGTTTTTCCATCAATAGGGGACCGTATTCCGATACACAGCTTTCACAAACGCTGCTCGCATTTCCGTCCAGTTCATGAACAGAAAGCTTTGCCCATGGGAAAGCCATAAGAAGAGATTGTACCAGCATCTCATCGGCACATTGTGCTGTAGTGTCTATCGTGGCTATACTCTTCTCGGAAAGATTATGCTGGTGCATAAGGTCACGAATCTTACGAGGCAGCTCTCCTGCAGGGCAATCACGCAAACAGTCTATGCCAAGATGTAATACGGGCGGACGGTACAGAACGGATTTGCTGAATTGCTGAACGGTTGGATTCCAGAATGGACTAACAGCCAACAGCAGGGTTTCTGCCTCAGTCTCAGCATCAGGGTCATACATAGAGACGTGAGCAGGCTTCGTTCGTTTCAGATAATCCACACCTCTACCACCACGAACATCTAACTTCAGAACGGTAGGTCTGCCGTTTACGAAATGGAAGATGATGTGGTTCATTCGTCCGTCTCTGTGCTCTTCCTGCCAACCGAAATGGGGTGCCAATGTATCCAATCCCCAGAATCCCTCATTGTCGCTCTCTGTGGTTATAATTGGTACACTACCTAGAATACGGGCAATGCGACGGGTAAGTTTATTTGCTCCACCGATACGTCCGCTCAATACGCTAATCACATAGTTGCTTGAACTGTCAACGCATATCACGTCGGGGTCGGTTCTCTTGCTTTTCATAAAAGGCGCAATGGTACGTACGCATACACCCATATCTCCAATGAAGATAAGTGCTTCATTGCGTGAGAAGGTGTTCGAGACAAAAGCTTTAGCAGGAAGCAAATGAGACTCGGGAAGTTCAGAAAGCAAACGTTGTGCTATCTCTCTTCCTGCATCTGTAACATAAATTATCTGTATCATATTTTTTTTTATTTAGTTGACAAATATATGAGTTGGTAAGTTGACAAGTCGTTGTTAACTTTGATGTTATCGTCACTTATGTATCTTCATAATTCTGCTCTCATCATTGTGACAGAGTCTGATGATATATGTTCCCTTGGGTAAGGCAAGGGGTAAGTAGCAGCTACCGGCCAGCCTTAGATGTGTTATCTGTTGTCCTGCAGCATTATATATGCTAAGGGTACTGGCACCTGGAGCGATGATACGTAACTGGCCCTCGCTTTGCAATAACCCTATCTCATCGATTGATTTGACATCTTTTATGTCCGTCTCCTTCTCTAGGGTAATATCCTCTAAGACAAAAACACCTGGAGTGGATTTGTTGGCATAGATGTACGAGCCGGATGTCTTACTGTCAAACCCTACATGGTCACTCTTTTGCCAACCCGCACGCAGATGTACTCTTCCATTGTCCAACTGCTCCAGTTGCATGTAGCCGTTGGCGTCTGTCGGAGTTTTTGTGGTACTTATAATGCGCCAGGTTGTGGTGCCGTCGACACACATATAATGTGTACCGCATTTTAACTTATATAACGCACAGAACCCTGAAACTGGCGTAAAGGTATATTGATAGGTGTTGTCGCTCTCGTCATACTTGCCAAGACAGAAGTGTCCTTCATTGGTGTTTGTCTGGTAGTGAAGGTAAAGGCCGCTGCTTACTTCACGAATGCGGTATTTATGAGAAGAAACAATAGGGATAAGTTCCGATGCCTTATCCTCAAGCATATCCTCGGCTCCTATATATAGTTCGGCAGCCGAAGCATATTTGTTGTTGTTCACTACCGACTTGGCCACGAATCGCATATAGCGTGCCTCAACTTTCTTTGTTATTGCCACAGTCTGGATATCGCTTATATCACGGAAACTCCCGCTTGCTGCAGGTTCGCCCCATATCTTCGGATGATTGCTGAAATATACCTCGTAGTCAATAACACGACCGTTTGAACCATCCATACGTCCCTTGTAGCTGAACGAGTTAACACGGTATGTATGTCCCATATCAATGACCAGCTCATGGGGGCAGTCTGGTGTGTTAGGATTATACATGGTGTGCCAAATGGTATTCTCGTCGTCATCTATGGCATTGGTGGCTATCTCACTCCCGCCTTGCTGACTGTCGTAAGATACAATGCTCCAGTCGCGCTTGTCAACATGCAGGCCGAATGTCTGCGTTGTCTCTATGCCGTCTGTCAGTCCTTCACAGGTAGCGTATGCAGTAATGGTTCCACCCATACGCATATCTATAGGTTCGTTGTTCTGCTCCGTGAGTATGCCTTCTTCCTCGGTGCCATCCTTGCTTATTTTTTTATAATGTATAGTAGCGCCTCGTGTGGAGGTACTCAGAACAGCGTAGCCGTTGCGGTCAGTCTTTATTACTACAGGCTCGCAAACAGGAGCCGTAACACATGCTAAGGCAGTAAGGTCCTGATCCGTAAGCAGAGTGTCGAGGGGCTGGATTACAAAACTGAAAGGTGTCTGTGTATTCTTTCGCTCGTATCTTGTCATTACATCAGGTCCGCAGGAAGCATTGCCAAGCGCTCTGTTCCATGCGTCCAGGCACACAACGGTATTCTTAACGGTTGTCATCTCGTAAGGATGTTTCACACGATTGCCTCTGCTTGTGTAAATTTCCTCAGCACGCCAATTACCGACTGTTGTCGCCATTTGCTGCATAGCAGAGAATACAAGGCCCTTGCCTGTTGATTGTTGAACGGCCAACCAACGTACCTCTTCTTTGTTGCCCGTTTCCTGAGGACGGATAAAGTTGGTCCACTGTTCTGCTACGGTACTGTGATAAATGCCAGGTAAAGATGCATCCTTACGGTCAGCATAGTTGTCCAACGGCCCCCTTCCAAACCATGTCAGTTGGGTGCAGGCATTGGGCATTTCCAGACGGAAGCCCAACTTCGGCAATATCTGTCCGTCAACATTAGGTGTAATGATGTTGCTTACAGCAACCGTTCCGTCAGGATACACACGGAAACGTTGTTTGACAGTAAAAGTGATGGCACCGGTACTGGTCTTATATTTGTTGGTAACCTGAATATCTGCCCATTGATGCGCTTCGTCTTCTTCAACAGTAAAGCTGCCTCTTGTCAGCGTAAGCGAACGAATACCCAATGCCTCCCAATTACCTTCCTGCACATGGTCGTTTTCCGTTGGAGCACGGAAGGTGTTAAGTTTCAGGGGAGTGCTTATAAGGGTATTGCCTTTGTAAATATACTTCGAAAGAGTTCCTTGTGCGAATGTGACCGAAAAGTCTTTGCCCGTTACAGTACAAGTGGTACTGCCTGCGGTCAGGTTCAGCGAGTCCGTTCCTTGATACTGGCAGATACTCCGGGAGGTAGCTTTTCTGAGTTCAGCGCCAGAGACAGCCACTTCATATCCGGCATCTGCCCAGGGAGTAGCCTCGCGCTGTGTGGTACTGAATCTTATATAATATTCGTGTTCAGGAAGCATCTTGACATCATCCATAGGGATGTTCACCAGAATACTGTCGTATGGTGCTATGTCTATATCGGGCAGAAGTCCGCCCTTTATCTCTATTCCGTCTTGCTGGATGCTGTAGCGTACATCCACATTCGTCAGATTCTTCTGCTGCAGCTTATTCTTAAGCCAGAAAGTACCTTCCAGACTGTCCTTCATGATAACATCAAGAGGCTGGTAAACGGTTTTCATGTTGAAGCTCTTGGCTGTGGGCGTGCAGTCGGGCAATACGACACCATTACAGCAGAAGGCACCGTCGTTGGGGATATCGCCGAAGTCACCTCCGTATGCCCAGTAAAACTGATTTGCTTTTCCGCTGACAGGCATACGCAAGCCTTGGTCTTTCCAGTCCCATACAAATTCGCCGGTCATGGCGGGATAAGGTTCGTATATATCCCTGAACATATCCTTCTGGTTCCCCATGGCATTACCCATCGAATGTGTATTCTCACACTGGATATGTGGTTTCTGTATCTTTCCGCTCTTGTAGTCTTTCAGTCGGCCAACACCGGTACTGAGCATATTGCTGTATGAACCGTACATGGTGCTGGTAACATCACTCCAGGTGCTATTCCCCTCGTAGTGAGTAATTCTGCTGGTATCCAGTTTCTTGATGGCCTCCATCACATACTGGAAATTGTTGCCGCCACCGCTCTCGTTGCCGGCACTCCAGCCAAAGATACAGGCATGATTGCGAAGCGTCCGGACTTGGCGCTCGTTACGTTCCACCATAGGAGCCCTGAACAATTGCACACTGCTCAGTCCCATATTGCCGTGACACTCCACATCGGCCTCAGCCAAAACGTAAAGTCCGTATTTGTCGCATAGCTCATAGAAGTAAGCATTGTTGGGATAATGACTGGTACGCACAGCATTTACATTCAGACGTTTCATGGTCATTACGTCCTGCAGCATTTCTTCCTTACTGACGGTTCTGCCGGTCTCCTGACTGAAATCATGACGGTCCACACCATGGAAGATAACTCTGTTGCCATTGATAAGCAATGCCCCGTCATTTCGGATGCTTACGGTACGGAAGCCTATCTTGCAGCTACGAAGGTCTATTACCTCGTCGCCCCGTTTCAATGCCAGTGTCAGGTCATACAGCTTGGGTGTTTCTGCGCTCCAGGGTTCTATGCCATCCACGTTGATGACCTGTGTCCCGTTTGCCGAGCTCAGTTCCTTGCTTGCTTGTGTTAATTCCGAGGTGCCGTCGCTGACGGTGGTCTGTAGCGTCAGGCCGTTTAAATCTTCTGTGGCTATGTTGTATTGTATCTTGGCCGATGCAGCATGGTTGCCCGACTTCAACGAAACGGTTGTAAAGAAGAAATCCTTTATATATTCGGTAGAAGTAGAGTAGAGATACACATCTCGGGTGATTCCGGTCAGTCGCCAATAGTCCTGACACTCGAGGAATGAGCCACTGGAGAAGCGGAAACATTGTACGGCGACCGTATTCTCGCCTTCTTGTACCTTGTCGGTAATATCCCATTCGCTGGGCAGATAAGAATCCTCTGCATATCCTGCGAACTTTCCGTTCACCCAAACATAATAAGCATGTCCCGCTCCACAGAATCGAATAAATGTCTTACGGTCTTTCCAACCCTCCGGTAAGGTAAAGGTCCTACGGTAACAGCCAACGGGATTCTTCATATTTCCACTGTACGTCCAGTTGCCCCATCGGTCGGCCATTACACTATAAGTATCTGTGTAGGCAAAAGGGTATGATGTGTTGACATACAGAGGCTTATCCCAATTCTTGCCATTCCTTACAGCATATACTTGCCATGGGTAGGGAACAGTAATGTTATCCCATGCGGCATCGTTGTAGTCACTGGCATAGAAGTCAGCAGGAACGCCTGTGGGAAGTCCACTCCAACGAAACTTCCATGTGCCGTTCAAATCAAGGTAGTAGGGAGACTGTGTAAGGTCCAGTGTTTTGGCGGCTTCAGCCGATGAGAAAGGAATGGAGAGATCGTGGCTTACCTCTCGGTTCAACTGGAATATCGAAACATCATCCCATTCTTTCATAGTCTGTGCCTCCAGCATGGCAGGAATCCACAGAAGGGTAGTTAATATCGTTAAGGTATAACGCTTTAAAAGCGTCGTTTTTCTTTGCATTTTAGGCTTGTGTTTGTTTGTTCAGCATGCAAAGATAATAAAATATCCTTGTCTGTGCAAATAAAAATAACAATTTGCATTATATCGGGCAAATTTCGTGCATAAAGTGTTGCCAGATTATTTATATGTGCATCAATAAGATGATTAAAGTACTTTTATGTTCGTCTTTTTGCGAAACGACTCCCTTATTTCTTCCAGTCGCTCGGGTTGTAAGGGTGGAATACCTGCCAAAGGGTAGGGGATATTCAGATTCTTGTATTTGGCTTCACCCATGATGTGGTAGCCCAACAGTTCTATGCGTTCTATGCAACTGTAGTGCGAGATGTAATCGATAACGGCCTGCAGACGCTCTTCGTTATCTGTTATGGTAGGAACCACTACGTGTCTGATCCATGTGGGTTTACCTATTTCCTGCAGATGTTCCATCCAGCGGTGGTTGTTCTCGCGTGTAGCACCGGTATAGGATTTATGCAGGTCGTCATCCAATGTTTTCAGGTCCAGCATCACCAAATCAGTATAGTCCATAACAGCCTTTGCCTTCTCGTTAAAGATGGCACCCGATGTGTCCAGACACGTATGAATGCCTTCTTCTTTACAGAGTCTGAAGAACTCACGCAGGAATTCAGCCTGCATAAGGGGTTCACCGCCTGTGGCAGTAACTCCGCCGCTTCGGATAAAGTTCTTGTATCGTAGCACCTCGGCCAGCAACTGATCCGGCGTAAACTCACCCGACCCTTTGCCGTTGTTCTTCACATTGCCAAGGTCTGCCGACCAGGTATCGGGGTTGTGACAGAACTGGCATCTGAGCGGGCATCCCTGAAAGAATACCACAAATCGGAT
>CADAWW010000089.1 GCA_902791675.1 uncultured Bacteroidales bacterium | reverse complement strand
CTCATACAGAGCCTTCTGCATCACACCAGAGCGGACGGTAGCCATCTGAGGACGATGGTCGGGGTTCACGATGGTAGCCACGATGTTGCCACCGAAGGCGGGACGAATCTGATAGAGCAGGTTCTCGTATACCTTATTATTCTTCTTATCCTCGAAAGGACCAATCTCCAACTCTGTGCAGTCTGCAGTCAGACCAGAAGTCAGTGATGATGACACACGAGGACCGAGGTCACGACCGATAACCGTAGCACCCATCAGACAGATCTGTGGCTGCTCCTCCTTGAAGAGGTTCACCAGAATATCAGTATGGGGAGCCGAGGTGTAAGGGAACAAGTCCTTGGAATCGAAGACAAACAGCTTGTCAACACCGTAAGGCAAAATCTGGTCCTCCACCTTGCCCATGATGCCTGTACCGGCAACAATGGCGTGGAGCTTCCTGTACCTGAGTACCTTCAATTTCGCAATATACAAATACGTTATTCATATCTCTTATCCAATGATTTTTTCTTCCAACAATTCTTTGATCATACCCTCGATATCAGCATCAGAAGCCGTCAAAGTCTTCGACTCCTTAGCCTGGAACACGATGTTTTTGATGGCCTTTACCTTGGTAGGTGAGCCACTCAGACCGCACTGGTTCACATCACCATCAACGTCTGCTACGCTCCACTGGTTGAGTGTGAGCTCAGGACGCTCATCATACAGATAGTCGTATGGCGTACCCTCTGCAGGACGCTCCATTGGACAGGTAGCACGCTTGTACTTCATCACCAGCTTAGCGTTCTGAGGACGACTCTACGCCGCCGTCGATGACGCGCTTGATGGTGGCAAAACCACCATCCACACTCAGTACCTCTTCGGCGTAAGTAACCTGGTTGAGGCCCAGCTTCTGAGCTACCTGAGGACCTACCTGAGCAGTATCACCATCGATAGCCTGACGACCACCAATCACGATGTCCACATCGCCAATCTTCTTGATGGCAGTAGCCAGCGCATAAGAAGTTGCAAGGGTGTCGGCACCAGCGAAGAGACGGTCGGTGAGCAACCAACCGGTATCAGCGCCGCGATAAAGTCCCTGACGGATGATTTCACCTGCACGTGGGGGACCCATCGTGAGGATTCCTACTGTTGAGCCTGGATGCTGCTCCTTCAGACGAAGAGCTTGTTCCAGGGCATTCAAATCTTCCGGATTGAAGATAGCGGGTAGGGCAGCACGATTTACCGTTCCTTCGGCAGTCATAGCATCCTTACCCACGTTACGGGTGTCTGGCACTTGCTTGGCCAGCACAACAATTTTTAAAGCCATATAATTAATATAATGTATGTAATATCCTTAAAAAGCGCCGCAAAGTTACACATTTTTTGCAAAAGTGTGCAATTTTTATCATAAAAAGATTGTTAATTGAGTCCTTTCGGGCTTTATTTAAGTGGCCGATTGTTAAATAGTGTTATTTTCTTGTGTTTTTCAGGTACTATGTATTGCAAGGTACTAATATTTAGCCTACCTTTGCCATCGCTTAAGCATAATATATGGTTTAATCCCTAAAAAGAACAAGATTATGAACAACAAGCGTTATTATTTGTCTCGCACAGACAAGAAGATTGGTGGTGTATGTGGCGGTTTGGCCGAGTACTTTGAAATAGACCCTCTGCTGGTACGAGTAGGATTCCTTATTCTCTTCTTTGGCTTCGGCTGCGGCCTGATTGCTTACATTGTTCTTTGGCTGTTGGCTCCCAAAGCTCCTTATCAACTGTAGAGTCGGTGCACCATGGATGTAAACAATGCCAAATCACAGATGCGCAAGGGAATGCTGGAGTACTGCATACTCCTGCTCCTGAAGCGGCAGGCAGCGTACGCTTCCGACATCATCCAACAGCTGAAGGAAGCTGACCTGCTGGTGGTGGAAGGAACCCTCTACCCGCTGCTTACGCGCCTTAAGAAGGACGGCCTGCTTGCCTACGAATGGCAGGAGAGCACACAAGGGCCTCCACGTAAGTATTACTGTCTAACCGCCGATGGCCAACAGTTCCTTACTGAACTGGACCTTGCCTGGGGCGAAATCTCTAACACCGTAAATTATTTAAAACAATGAAAAAGAATATCACAATCAACCTTTGTGGACGCCTTTTTAATATCGACGAGGATGCTTACGAGATGCTTTCCACTTACGAGCAGTCGCTCCGCAACTATTTCCGTTCCCGAGAAGACGGTGAGGAGATTGCCGAGGACTTGGAGGCGCGCATTGCTGAGCTTCTGGACGAAGTGAAGGAAAAGGGCAATGAAGCTATCAACATAGATCATGTAACGGACATCATTAATCGTCTGGGCAAACCCGAGGAAATGGATGGTCTCACCCCTGATTCCTCTCCCGTGGACGAGGGGAATAGTAAGCAGCAATCGGGCAACAATGAGGCTCTCCCCTTTGGGGGAGCGGGGAGAGGGTCTAAGCGCCTCTTCCGCGACCCTTACGATAAGAAATTGAGCGGCGTACTCTCTGGCTTTGCAGCTTACTTTGGTGGTGATGTATTGTGGTGGCGTATAGGCTACGTAGGAGCCATCCTTCTCTGCTTTTTTGGTTCAAATTTCAACCTCTTGTGGTGGTTGCCTGGACATCGTTTCTTCTTTAATATTCATTTCTGGGGATTTGGCCTCATCATAGCTTACATTGTATTGTCTATCCTGATGCCGGTAGCATGGAGCCCCGAGGAACGCTTGCGTATGAAGGGCAAGCCTGTAAACCCTCAGAATCTGGCTGAGGAAGTAAGTCATCCGCAGACAGTACAGGAACCTACCGAAGGCCTTAGAGGCTGTTTCTACATGGTGGGAACCTTCTTTCGCTGGTGCGTTTACGCTTTTGGTATGTTTATAGCAGTGATGTGTTTGGTGGGGATGGTTTGGATTGCTGTAGATGCAATCTTCCATTACAACCTATTCCCCGACAATAATCCATTCCTAAAGTCTGAAGAACATGCCGAATTTCTTTCTCAGTATGCCGTGTTGATTAATATGTCCATCATTTCATTCTTCATCCTCATGGGCACCACAGCCTATTCCATCATCCACAGCCTGCTGAACGAGTTCAAACAGGTTCCCGCCATGTCCTATCGGTAGCGCTTTATCATACTGGCCACATGGATTGTTGCGCTCGCTGTAACGGGTTGTACGTTGGCTTACTTAGTGCCCAAATTCGATGACGCTGAGAGGGTTTACCACAAGATACAAGACCTTCATGAAAACGGCACCTATTATAGCGTAGCTGATGCCAAATACATGGATGAGAACGGCTGGGACGTTAGGTATGCTGTTCGCTGCAACGGCGATCTGACATCCGTGGGCGAATACATGCTGAATCCCAACGATTGCCCCGACCATAAAGAAGTCCGCTACTTTCACAGTTACGACCCGCTACACCGTCAGAAGCTTTGTATAGAGCGTACCGAGCATCTTCAGCCCGGCATATATCGGCTTACTTGCGCTGCTCGAGCCAATGGAACAGGAGCCTTTATCTATGCCAAGATAGGTTGGCAAAAACCCATCCTTCAGGAGATTCCTGCCAATGGAAATGTGGGAGGAGATATCTGGGAAGAAGCTAATGAGTTCATACAAAATCATAAAGACAAAAAAATAAACGCCGATTCTACCACATATGCCAACCGCCTTTGCAAATTGTGGTCTGTGAACAACAATCAGGGCTACGGATGGAACCGCATCATTATTGAGCCGATAACCATTACTGAGCCCACCACCCTGTCCTATGGTCTTACCTCCGACAACGACATGACGCATCATACCTGGTTGGGTCAATGGTTCTCCGCTACCGACTTCGAAATCACCCTCGTGGAGGAGGTTAAGATGCCAGTAGGCGAGGAGCAGCATCAGGACAGTAGCGAAGTACATCGCTCTCGGATGGTGACTGTCCGTAAAGGCGAAACACTGGCCTCCATCGCAAAGCGTAATCACATTACCGTTGGAGAATTGTGTCGGCTCAATCACCTCAACCCAAACTCCTCTCTTCATAGTGGTCAGAGATTGAGGGTGAGGTAAGCCTTATTCCTCATGAGTAAAAACAATCACATACGGCACCCCGACCTAAGAAACAGGCTGGGGTGTTTTGTTATTTCAGTTTTTTTTTGTTTCTTTGTCGCACAAAACAAAAAAATACTATTGAAATATGAAAAGAATTCAGACTTTGTTAATCTTTTTACTGGCTGTGGTTTTTGCAGCTGTAGCACAGAATCAGCCGGGGATGCCTTGGCAGGTACGTGTAATGAGTTATAACGTTCAGCATTGTGCTGGCCTGGATATGACAATCGACTATGACCGTACGGCCGAAGTAATCTTCCAACAGCAGCCCGATGTGGTGGCCCTGCAGGAACTGGACAGTATGACAATACGTTGTGGCAGACGCGACCAGATAGCTGAGCTGGCAAGTCGCACCCTTTACTTTCCCACTTTTGCCAAGGGAATTGACTACGACGGTGGAAAGTACGGCGTGGGCATCCTTACCCGTGAGCGCCCCCTGAGCGTTACCCGTACTCCCTTGCCTGGCAAGGAACCGCGTGTCCTGCTGGTAGTGGAACTGAAGAATTATGTGATGGCTTGTACCCATCTGGATCTGGCCGAGGAGAATCGCCTGGCATCTGTTCCCCTCATCGTTGCCGAGGCACAGAAATGGCAGAAACCTTTTGTTATAGCGGGTGACTGGAACGATGAGCCAGACTCTAAGCTGATGACAGAACTGAAGAAGTATTTCGTTATCAATACAGGTAAGAAGGCTACCTTCCCTGCCGATAAGCCCAAAGTGTGTATCGACTATATAGCATCTTTCAAGGGCCGCTCTGCCGTAACACTGAACCAGTCTGTAATCAGTGCGCCCGACGCTTCCGACCATTGTCCCTTAGTTGCCAACCTGCGCCTGCCCCTGAAGGCTGAACAGCTGATGACGCTGAAGCCCTATCTGCAAGACCCTAAGCCAACGGAAATGACGGTGATGTTCCAGACAACAGCTCCGGCACATTGTTGGGTGGAGTACGGAACAGACAAAAACAATCTGCAGAAGAAACGTACCTTGCTGGACGGACAGGAAGTGTGCTTCGATATTGAGAACCGCATCACGTTGGATAACCTGCAACCCGGTCAGCAGTATTACTACAGGGTTTGCGTGGTGGACCTGCTGATGAAGCATGCCTACGAGTTCCATACGGGCGACACGCTGCGCACACCGCTCTATCAGTTCAGAACACCCGAGGTGAATGCTACGGACTTTACCTGCGTCATCTTTAACGACCTGCATGATAACCAAGCTACTTATGCTTTTTTACGCGATACACTGAAAACGGTTGGTGTACAACCCGACTTTATTATCTTCAATGGTGACTGTCTGCCTGAACCTTACGATCGCGAACACGCCATGCGTATGATTCATAGCTTGGCCGACCCCATCAATGGAGCAGAAACACCTATCTTCTTTATCCGAGGCAACCACGAAATACGCAATTATTATTCGGCTGGCATGCACAGGCTGATAGGTTATCCCAACGATAAGACATACGGTGGCATCAGTTGGGGCGATACCCGCTTCATGATATTGGACTGCGGTGAGGATAAGTCCGACGACCATAAGGAATATGCAGGCTTCAACGACTTCACGCAGTTGCGGGCCGAGGAAACGGATTTCATCAGGCAGGAGCTGAAGAACCCCGCCTTCAAGAAGGCCAAACGTCGCATCCTCGTCAGTCATATCCCCATCTTCGGCAATGACGACAAATACCAACCTTGCCATGAGGCTTGGGCACCTTTGTTGAAGCAGCAGCCCTTCGATTTAGCAGTCTTTGCCCATACGCACCGATTCAAGTATGTAGAGAAGGATTTGCAGGGTGCCACATTCCCCGTTGTGAACGGTGACGGGCCCCGGATTGAGCGTGCTTCGGTTACCATCCTACAGAAGAAGGGTGGCAAGTTGCACCTGAGAACCCTGAGTAAGAAACCCGAAAACTGCATAGATATAGATTTGTAAAGAAGAATATGCTTAAACTGATATCCACGATTTTTACGTTTGCTGTTCTGGTGATAATGCCGGCTAGGGCCCAGAATGCCGACGAAGTGCTCGAAGCAGCGCGTCGGGTAAACAGTTACTTTGTTGATAAGTGGCCCGACCCCACCAAGGATACCTTTGTACGCAGAAAGCGCCCCAGCAACCTGTGGACACGCGGTGTTTATTACGAGGGACTGATGGCTCTCTACGGCATTGACCCTCAACCCGCATACCTTAAGTATGTAGATGACTGGGGCAATTATCACAAGTGGACTCCCCGCAATGGTACCAAGACGACAAATGCCGATGACCAGTGTTGTGAGCAAACGTACCTCGACCGCTACCTTATGCAATCCGACTCTCAACGCTCAACTTTCAACTCTCAACTCTCAACTCTCCCCTCTCCCCTCTCCATGGATAGTTCAAGGGTGAACATGGAGAAGCAGATGGCCGAGGGACGGGTGGACTACTGGACGTGGATAGATGCCATTCAAATGGCACTTCCAGCTTATGCTAAGATGTACCGGATAACACACGACAAACGCTATATCCTCTTTGCAAAGGATTGTTACGAATGGTCGCGTAACCAGTGTGGCGGCGGTCTTTGGAACGCCAAAGAAGGCCTCTGGTGGCGCGATGCCGACTTTGTTCCTCCCTACAAGGAAAAAGACGGAGCGAATTGCTATTGGAGCAGAGGTAACGGCTGGGTGGTAGCCGCCTATGTGAGGACCCTTGATAGCCTTACCCCTGTGAGAGGGGGGCGTGAAGTTTCGGACTTCTGCGAGGAGCTAAAGGCAGATTACAAGGCGATGATGAAGGCATTGCTGAAATGCCAGCGTGAGGACGGCTTCTGGAATGTAAGCCTGATGTCACCTTCTACATACGGTGGTCCTGAGACATCGGGAACAGCCCTCTTCCTGATGGGAATGGCTTGGGGTGTGCATAACGGATTACTGCCTGCTGAAGTGTATCGTGCGGCAACAGACAAGGCTTGGAAGGCTGTTGCTTCAGCAATTCATCCGAACGGCTTCATCGGCTATCTTCAGGGAACAGGTAAGGAACCTAAGGACGGACAGCCTGTAACATATACCAGTGTGCCCGACTTCGAGGATTATGGAGCAGGCTGTGTATTGTTGGGTGCCGTGGAGTATTACAAATTGATAAAGAAAAGCACCTCCAAGGCAGGTGCCCGTTGGTGGTGGCTGGGTTCGGCTGTCACGGAAGAGGGGCTCACATGGCAAATGGAGCAGATGGCCTCGCATGGTATAGGCACGCTGGAGATAACGCCTCTGTATGGTGTGCAGGGCAACGATGCCAATAATATCTCTTTCCTCTCGCCTGAGTGGATGAAGATGCTGGAATATACCATCCGAGAGGGTGACCGGTTGGGCATACAGATAGATATGAACCTGGGTACCGGTTGGCCGTTCGGTTCGCCTGAGGTCCCCATCACAGAGGCTGCATGTAAGTTCGTGGTGGTGGATTCGTTGGTTGACAGCAAACTGGCCAAGAGCATCACTCTTCCTGCACCGGCTAAGGAGCAGAAGTTTGCCCGCCTGATAGTTCAGAGGGATTACAAGAGTCGTGTTAAGGGAAAACGCCGTGTAATCGCACTCTACGAAAGTAGGACGCGACAGATGGTAAAGCGAGCTGCACCCGGAGGGGAAGGTTACGTGATGGATCATTTCGATTCGACGGCCGTTGCTCATTATCTGGCCCGTTTCGACAGGGCATTCAAAGCTTCCGGTGCTCCGATGCCCGCAACTTTCTTCAATGATTCGTACGAGGTATTCGGTGCTGACTGGACACCTACGTTGCCAAAGGAATTCGAGGCACGCAGAGGATACCGGTTGGAAGATAAACTGCAGGAGTTTGTGGATGGCGATGCACAAGTGGTCAGCGATTATCGCGAGACGCTCTCGGAGCTCCTGCTGAAGAATTTTACGGAGCAGTGGGTACGGTGGAGTCACGAGCGCGGCGTGAAAGTGAGGAATCAGGCACATGGCTCACCATCTAACCTTCTCGACCTTTATGCTGCGGTAGATATTCCGGAGATAGAGGGCTTCGGTCTTTCTGAGTTCGGCATCAAAGGACTGCGCACCGACCCGGGTATGACCCGCAAGAACTTCTCAGACCTGTCGATGCTGAAGTATGCCTCCTCTGCTGCTCATGTAACGGGCAAACCACTTGTGTCAAGTGAGACATTCACCTGGCTGACTGAGCACTTCCGTACCTCTTTGTCGCAGATGAAGCCTGATTTGGACTTGATGTTCTGTAGCGGTGTAAACAGAATGCTCTTTCACGGAACTTGCTATTCGCCCAAGGACGACCCGTGGCCCGGATGGAAGTTCTATGCTTCGGTGGATATGTCGCCCACCAATACCATCTGGCGCGATGCCCCCATGCTGACCGGTTACATCGATTTCTGTCAACAACGATTACAGGAGGGTGAGCCCGACAACGATTTCCTGGTCTTGTTGCCCGTAAGGAATATGTGGCGGACCAACCTCAACAGGCAGCTGATGCTGTTCGAGATAAACTCGATGGACAAGAAAGCGCCCGAATTTATTGCATCGATACTGAAGATAGATTCGTTGGGCTACGACTGCGACTACATCTCGGAGAAATATCTGCTTACCACCTCTTATGTCGATGGAAAACTGCAGACAGCAGCCGGCACACGTTATGCTGCTCTCATCTTGCCGCCTAACTGCATACTGAGCAATGCGGTAAGAAAACATATCGAGAGCCTGAATAAGCAGGGGGCACACATTATCTATCATATAGAGGCCCAGGAATTGGCTAAATATGCAAAGCCTGAGGAACTGCGCACGGAATTACATATGAAGATGATACGTAGGAAAGTGGGCGATGGCTACCGTTACTTTGTGTCGAACCTTACCCCCAAAAGCTTTGGGATGCGAGAAGTTCGTCTTGCCTCTACGGGCGCCATAGTTACCGTCTCACTCCGTAGTGGTGAGAGTTGCTTTATTGATGCAACGCCTGATGGCAAAACTACCATTACCCGTCCCGTTGATGTGTTGCAACCACAACGAGAAAAATACCCACATGTTGCTCGGTCACCCCTTATTGACCTTAGTGAGCATAAATGGTCACTCAGCTTTATAGAATCGCAGCCTGCCATTGCTGAGGTGATAACCATCGACGGCCTTAAAACGTGGGAGACATTGCCCAACGACAGCATAAAGGAACTAATGGGAACAGGTGTCTATGAAACTTCTTTCTCTCTCTCGGCCAAAGACGTTGAAAATGGTGCCTACCGAATTGATTTGGGCGATGTCCGGGAGTCGGCACGTGTGTATATCAACGATACCTACGTGGGCTGTGCTTGGTGCGTGCCGTTCACGTTGGACTTCGATGATATATTGCATGAGGGCGAAAACACCATTCGTATCGAAGTGACAAACCTTCCGGCCAACCGTATAGCGGCATACGACCGCAGAGGCGTGAAATGGCGTAAGTTCAACGAGATAAACGTGGT